>CAIZYO010000029.1 GCA_903937225.1 uncultured Chloroflexota bacterium
CCCCTTCTGTTTTCCCGAATCACGCCTCCAGGCGGCGAATCACTGCACGCGCCGAGAGGGGCGCCGAGAGGTGCCGATCGGCTAGGATTCGGCAGACACGCGGGGGATGCGGGAAGGAGGGGTGATGCTCAAGTTTGCACTGCGCAGGATCGGCGCGAGCCTCCTCATCCTCCTCGGCACGACCGTCTTCATTTATGCACTCCTTCTGGCCGCTCCAGGCGGCCCCGAGCAGAAATACGCAAACAATCCTCGCTTCACGCCGCAGCAGCAGCAGGCGTACGTCAAGGCGCTCGGTCTCGACAAGCCCGTCCCAGTGCAGTACTGCCGCTGGCTCGGCGCTTGCCGCCGAGATGCGGACGGCATCGAAGCGTTGATCGGGCCAACCGGCTTCCCCAGCATCCTTCCCGAGTTCATCTCGGGAGTGAATTCTGGAATCATTCACGGGGACTTCGGTTACAGCTATGAGAATGGGAATGCCGTCATCGAGCGCATCAGCGGGGCACTCCTTCCCACGCTGATCCTGGCTGGGCTATCCGCGATCCTATGGCTCTCCCTCGCGGTCGTCCTCGGCGTCATCACAGCGCTGAGAAATGGCGGGCTCTTTGACAACGCATTCAGCGTCTTCACTTATGTGACCGCCGCATTCCCCACGTTCATCTTGGGCTTTGCGCTGATCTCAATCTTCTCCGTGGGTCTCGGGATCACACCCGTGAGCGGAATGACCGACGGGCGGCTCTCCCCTGCATTCGGGAGTGACGCGTATTGGGTCTACTTCTCCCAGAATCCCGGCGTTGCAATCGCCGATCTGGCAAGCCACTTGATCCTCCCTGTTGCCACGCTCGTCACGATTAGCGTGGCCGGCGATGCGCGATACGTACGCCAAAGCGTGATGGAGTCCATGGGGATGGAGCACGTGCGCACAGCGAGATCTAAAGGCCTTAGCAACCTGCGCATCAATCGCCGCCACATCCTGCGCACGGGGCTCATTCCGTTTGCGACCAACATTGGACTCGCCTTCCCCTTCCTCGTCTCTGGCGCGCTGATCACCGAAACCATTTTTAGCTGGCCTGGCGTTGGTCGGCTCACGCTGATTGCGATCGGCAACTTGGATTACCCACTCCTCATGGGCATCCTCTCCATCGGTGCCGCTGCAGTCGCGATCGGCAACCTCATCTCCGACCTCCTCTACGCCGTCCTTGACCCACGGGTGCGACTATGAGCACGGTCACCCAGGCACCTCTTCCAGTCTCCGAAAGTCCATGGCAGCAGGCGCGTCGGCGATTCATGCAAACGCGCATGGGCCCAGCTGGCCTCGCGATACTCGGAGGCGTCTTTCTCTTTGTGGTGATCGGTTCCCTCCTCCTTCCGTACGACTTCTACTACGTCCCGCAGCCGGATCAGATCAGCTTTATCGGTCGACCCCCCGCCTGGGGACGCCCCTTCGGTGAGACTGGAATGCTCCAGCTTGACGTGATGACACTCGTCGCGAATGGAGGGCGCACCTCGCTCATCATCGGATTCGCGACGGCAATCGGATCCATCACAATCGGTACCTTTGTTGGCGTGATCGCTGGCTTTATTGGCGGCAAAGTTGATTCTGTGCTGATGCGACTCGCTGACGTCTTCCTGATGATCCCATCGCTCTTTGTCATCCTCTTCCTCGCCCGCATCTTCCAAGGCGAAGGCGGTGGTGGCGTCTGGTCGCTGGTGATCGTCTTCGTTGGATTCGGGTGGATGGGACTCGCTCGACTCGTCCGCGGACAGGTGCTCGCGATCCGAGAGATGGAGTTCGTCGAGGCGGCGCGCGCGCTTGGCGTCCCCCCCATGCGCATCGCCCTGCGGCACATTTTGCCGAACGCAATTGGACCACTGGTTGTGGCTGCACCATTCATTGTTGGCGGTGCAATCGTCAGCGAAGCCTTCATCAGCTATCTCGGCTTCGGCGTGAACCCCGCAACCCCAACGTGGGGGAACATCCTGTCGGAGTCGGCAAAGTTCCTGCAGCAAGGCAATTGGTGGTGGATTGGCTTCCCTGGACTCTTCATCGTGCTCACCGCACTTTCGGTAAACATGATCGGTGACACTCTCCGCTCAGCACTTGACCCGCGAGGTCGAAAGTGAGCAACGTGACGGGGGCCCCTGTCGTTGAGGTCAAAGATCTCAACGTCTCCTTCAAGACTGCCGCAGGCGTCATCAAAGTGGTGGAGAACGTCTCGTTCTCCATCGGCAAAGGCGAGTGCCTGGCAGTCGTCGGCGAGTCAGGGTCCGGGAAGAGCGTCTCAGCTCTGGCAACGATCGGACTCCTTGTAAAGGATCAGTCAATCGTCACCGGCTCCGTCCTCTTCCGCGGAGAGGAGCTGCTCGGCAAGCCTGAGTCCTACATGCGCAAGATTCGCGGCGGCGGCATCTCCATGATCTTCCAGGAGCCACTCTCTGCCCTCAACCCCGTTACCACCATTGGCGAGCAGATCGCCGAGGTGCTTGTTGCACACGGACGCGCAGGCTGGAAGGAAGCGAACAAGAAGGCGATTGAATACCTGGAGCTGGTGGAGATCGCGCAGGCACCACAGCGCGTCAAGCAGTACCCCCATCAACTCTCGGGGGGCATGCGACAGCGAGCCATGATCGCCATGGCGCTCGCCGGTGAGCCTGAACTGATCATCGCCGACGAGCCGACCACCGCACTTGACGTCACGATTCAGGCCCAGGTGTTGGACCTGCTCCGACGCACCACGCGCGAACGTGGAACGGCGCTCATGCTGATCACGCACGACCTCGGCGTAGTTGCCGAAACGGCGGATCGCCTTGCGGTCATGTACGCCGGGCAGATCGTTGAAGAGGGACCTGCGAAAGAGGTGCTGCGCGCGCCAGCGAGCCCGTACGCACTTGATCTGATCGCCTCCATCCCGTCATATGCGCGTCGCGGGAAGGGCCTCACCACCATCCAAGGCGCCGTCCCCTCCCCCGCCAACTTCCCAAGTGGCTGCCGATTCCACCCGCGCTGCCGATTCGCCGTCCCCGCATGCGCCGCATCAGCACCAGCGCTCACTCCGCGCGGGAGTGACCGTTCAGTTCGCTGCTTCCGCGCCGACGAGATTGCGGCGGGCGTGAAGTGAGCGAGAAGCGCGCCGGGGTGGGAACGTCCGCAAATCTGCTCGAGCTTCGCGGCGTGAAGAAGCACTTCCCGATCGGCAGCGCCATCCCTCTGATCCAGAAGCGAAAGACGGTGAAGGCGGTCGACGGCGTTGACCTCACCATTGCGCGCGGGGAGACGCTCGCGATCGTCGGCGAGTCGGGCTCGGGGAAGACAACGCTCGGCCGCGTTGCGCTCGGCCTTCAGAAGCCGACCGCCGGTGAGGTCTGGTTTGACGGTGCGAAGCTCACCGATCGCAGTGCGGAGGAGCAGCGCAAGTTGCGCCGCAGGATGCAGATCGTCTTCCAGGATCCATTCGGTTCACTCAATCCACGCCTACCAATCGGCGACCAGATTGAAGAAGGACTCGTCGCCCATGCAATTGGGACCGCGTCGGAGCGGAAGGACCGCATGCACGCAGCCCTTGAGATCGTTGGACTTCCACAGGAGTACGCCGTTCGCTACCCGCATGAGTTCTCAGGCGGCCAGCGTCAACGAATCGGTATCGCTCGCGCGCTCGCACTCAACCCTGAGTTCGTCGTTCTTGACGAGCCAGTCTCCGCCCTTGACGTCTCCATCCAGAGCCAGGTGCTTAACCTGCTCGCCGACCTACGAGAGAAGCAGGGGCTCACCTACATGTTCATCAGTCACAACCTGGACGTTGTGGGCTACTTCGCCGATCGTGTGGCGGTGATGTATCTCGGGAAGGTCGTGGAAACTGGACCGGTGGATCAGGTGTTCACCAAACCACAGCATCCGTACACGATTGCCCTCCTCTCCGCGGTGCCGAAGATTGAGGCGCACGACACTGCCGACCGTCTCATTCTTGAGGGCGAGATCCCATCGCCAATCAACCCACCATCAGGTTGCCGTTTCCGCACGCGCTGCTGGCTGCGCGAACAGCTCGGCAATCCAGAGCGCTGCGCCACCGAAGAGCCGCTCCTCGCCGCCTCGCCGCGCGCGCTCGATGTAGCGGTTGCCTGCCACTTCCCGCTTGAGGATGGCGCTGCGTCAACCACTAAGGTTGGTCGCACTGCGGCGGCGGCATCCGCCAAGACGGGTGCAGGCGCATCTGCAACGGCACGTACTGAGGCGTAACCCGCCCTCAATACGCGCGCATCAAACTACGAGCGACTGAACTCCTCCAAAAGCCTCGCCGCCACCGCGGAACTCCCAGCCTCTGGATCAATTCGTTCCTCCGCCACAGCAATGAGCTCGGCCGCCTCGCTGAGCGTGGCATAGAGACCAGCACCGAGACCGGCGAGTGCGGCACTCCCCGCCGCGGCCGCCTCTGGGATTCGCGGCAGCACCACAGGTAGTCCAAGAAGGTTTGCGCGGATCTGCGGGATCCCTCGCGGAACACTGCGTTGCGTGACATAGAGGCCGCTCGTTGCACCAGTTGCTGGGCCGGAGAGCCACATCTCATCAAGTGGCAGGCCCGCGGCGCGCGCTGGCGCAAGAAGTGCGGCAACGGCAAGGGCGCCGTGTTCGATTGCGGCGCGCACACGGTGCGCAGGGCTGCGCTGCTCTCCAGCCTCAACAGCACGCACTTCATGATCGACCAGTCCTCCGTGGACGCCGCCAGCGCCGAGCGGCAGTGCTGCAACTACATCGAGCAGTTCCACAGGATCGCTCCCACCCGCAAGTGCTGCAGCAATGGCGGCATCAAGGGCGAGCCCCGTCCCGCCAAGCGCGCCGCCAATGATGCGAATCTCGCCAAACGGCGCTGGCGCTGGGCCAGACCAGAGTGCGCCACCCACCTCTCTGGCGATGCGTTCGGCTGTCTCCTTCGCAACAGCGATGCCAACACCGCCAGCGGCACCACCAACATCTACACCCCGTGCCAGGTGCATGAGCCCTGCGCCAATCACCGCAGCCATCCCATCGTTGGTCCCCGAGACAATCGGTACGCCAACGGGCACACCAAGGTCACTCGCTGCAGAAGCACGCAACGTCCCGATTCGCGTCCCTGGAAACACCTCTGGCGGGAGTGCGCGCTCATCGAGTCCGCCTGATTCGCCGAGCAGGAGTGCACGGTGCACAGGCGAGAGCGCGCGTGCAGGGTCCCAGAACGATGCGACCGCCTCGCCACTCAAACGAAATGCGAGTGCATCCCATGTCGAGAGGAGCCACGCAGTCTCTTTCACCGCCGTTGCGCGCTCGCGCAGGAACCAGCGCGCCTTCGGAAGCTCTGCAAGCAACCAGCCGGATCGACCGAGCAGCGCCGTGAGTTGCGCGTCATCATCGGCGGCGCGACGATCGCGCCAGAGCAGCGCAGCACTCGCCGCGCTCCCATCTTCTCGCACTGGTACAAGCGTTGGGCCGTGGCCATCGGCGGCGATTCCGAGAATCTCAATCGCAGGCCCAGCAACTTTGAGCGCTTCGCCCACCGCGGATCGAATCGCCTCCCACCAGACGTTTGGATCTTGTTCAACGGCGCCGCTTGCCGAACTCTCTGCAACGCCGCTTGCACGACGGGTCAGAGCGAGTGGGCGGCCGCTCTCTGCATCAAGGATGAGGACCTTGACCGCGGTGCTGCCGAGGTCAATCGCCAGAAGTGCGCCGCGTTTGGGAGTCATTGCGCAGCTGCCGCGCGAACGGCGCGACGGTTCAGCGTGGGCCGGCGCTGCGGCCGTTGTTGACGTACCACCAGGCACTCGGGAAGATTCCCGCAGCGAGCGCAATCTTAATCGCGTCACCAATAAGGAACGGCGTGAGCCCCCTGCTGATCGCGTCGCCCGCGCCTACCTGCAGTGACGCCGCGAGCCAGCTCACACCGAACGCATAGATGATGAGGTTGCCAATCAGCATGGCGCCGACGGTGCCGACGACACTTCGATCCCATCCGAGATCGGCGAGTCGCCCAACGATCCATGCGGCGAAGAGCATGCCAATCAGATAGCCACCAGTCGGAGCGAGCGCCAGCGCGCCGTCAGCGCCGCTGACCGCAAACTGCTCAACGCCATGACCACCTGACTTGAAGAGCGGCGCGCCAATCAGGCCAAGCGCCAAGTAGAGGCTGAGCGAGGCAACGCTGCGTCGGGCACCGAGTGCCGCGCCAACGAGGAGGACGCCGAACGTCTGTCCCGTGATCGGCACGGGTGTGCCAGGGAGCGGGATGACCACCTGTGCGGCTGCGCCAATAAAGAGCGCGCCGACGACTGCGAGGGCGAGCCCCTGGAGTCGCGAGCCGAGTCGCTCACCAAGGAAGACCGGGAAGAAGAAGTCGCCGAGCGTCACGCCGTGCTCCGCCGCCGGAATCCGCGCCACCGCTGGAATTGATCGCCTGATCTGCATGGTGCACCCTCCCCTTCTCACGCGATTCTACCCCCCACGTCCCGCGCCGCCACGCCCCCTCGTGAAGGAGGGGGGCTGATGCGGCATACTGCGGCTGGGCATGGTGGCCATCGTTCAATGGTTAGGACCGCGGTTTGTGGAGCCGCAGATGAGGGTTCAATTCCCTCTGGCCACCCCACCCAACCCATGGGGACCCCGGTAGGACCTCCAGAGTCCCCTCGTGGGCACGCGATTCCTTAGCGTCTTCTCATCTTCCTCACAGGAGGCTCTAACGGGGGAGCCCCATAGTGAGTTCACCAGGCAGAAGACCTGGCACATATGGAGGATGGCATGAACATGAGCTGGCTCTCAATGATTGGCGGAGGGATCACCGCGGCGGCAACGCTCGCAGTCGGGATCTCGACGAGCGGCATTCTGGCCGCAAATCCTACAGGCGAAGTCCCTACTCCTACAGCTGGCGAGACGATTTACGTCGAACAGCCGGTCATTGAGGTATCCGCCTCTGGTCTGCCATATGCGACTACATCGATTGATCCGATTGTGATTGCGGTTCTCCCAGCATCTCCGGCAACTGGAACCACTCCAGCATCAACACCTGTGGTGACCGACCCATCGGTCACACCTGATCCATCCATGTCAGCCCCCCCATATGAGGAGGGCGAAGAGTACGTTGAAGATGAGGAAGGCGAATACGACGAGGAATATGAGGGTCCGGAAGAGGGCGAGTACGAAGACGAAGAGGAAGGCGAATACGAAGGGCCCGAAGAAGTCGAAGACGAAGACGACTAATCCCGTTAAGAGTAAGGAGATTGACGATGGCAAAGCAGAAGTTTGAACAGCTTGCTCCGGTTGAGGAGAGCGCTCTCACGCCAGCGGCTGAGAAGCGACGACCGGATCCGAAGCCACTCCAGCGAGCCTGGGGTGCACTCGGTGCCGCAACTGGAAGTGCACTGCTTGCAACCATCGTTGGCCCAATGGTCGCGTCCGCGACGGGTGGCTTCAGCATTGATGGAACACAAGTCACAGATGAGCCAGACGCACCGAGCGGCCCTGTTCAAGCATCCCCTTCGTATGTCTATCTCGCCCCAGGCGAGGTAGCACCCGAAGGCGCACCTGTTGTTCAGCTCGATCCAATTACGGTCGTGACGTCGCCAGCGCCGGGAAGCACCGTAGTGCAGGTAAAGCAGAAGCCGAAGGTCGTGTACATCTACCTCAAGCCAGGGGAGGCGCCTCCGGCCGGTGCAATTGTTCAGCAAGCTGGAACGGTCGCAGTTGCAACTCCAGCACCAACCACGAGTGGCTCAAATCCAACCCCTGCTCCTGTTGCAACGCCTCGACCGGTTGCTACACCGCGACCGGCAACGCCACCCCCTGTGGTAGCACCGCCACCAGTGTCAACGCCACGACCAGCCCCAACACCGCCGCCGACGAAACCTTCGGGTGGCTGATCTGCAACCGTTAAACAGGTATTCAGCGGGCCAAGAGAGTGACTGGTTCGAACATACGCAACAGTCTATGGGTGGGCATCTCGGAGCTCGAGTGACGCTGGTTAGCCCCCTCAACGAGTCAGGTGAACGCACGCTCCGCACAACCCTTGAGCAGATCGGGGCCCGCGTGGATGCATGGGCAGCGCTCCTTACACGGCATCACCCTTCGCAGCTCACACGCCTGAATGCTGCGAGCGGAACTGAGGTGCGCGTTGGTCCAACGATGGCCTCACTCTTGAGCTGGTCGGCCGATGCCTGGGAGTCGACTGGGGGGCTCGTCAACATTGCTATGTTGGATGAGCGCATTGCGGCAGAGACTGGCGCTCCCATGCGAGGACAGGCGCTGAGTCGCGGCTGGCGACTTGATCTCCAGCATTGGAAGCATGAAGACCACGTCCACCTCTGCGGCGGACTTCTCCGCCGGCCAGAGGGTCTTCACTTTGACCTTGATGGCGTGGGGAAGGGTTGGATTGCCGATCGTGCCGCCGCACTCCTCGCCCGCCTCCTAGACGCTTTGGCTGCAGCCGGAGAGATCCCTGCATGGAAGAGTTGCTTTGTTGATGGCGATGGCGACATCGCGATCCAGAATCGAGGCGGAGCGGAGACCGAGGTTCGCATCGAGATTCCACGCGTCTCCGAGGCAACGATTGGTGCGATTCAGGTGAGCGGCAGCTCGGCGGGCATCGCAACGTCCGGGACTGGCGTGCACCAATGGGGCGGTCGACACCACATCATTGACCCGCACACTGGTGCTCCAGCGGATAGCGGGATCGCACAGGCGACCGTGGTTGCTGAGAGCGCGCGGGAGGCGGAGGCGTGGGCCAAGTCGATCGTCATTGGCGGTGCCGCACTGATCCGCCGCGCCGAAGCGGCTGGCGTGCGCAGGATCGTTGCCGTCCAGACGAACGGGAGCATCATCAGCGCACCGGCACTTGATCGCCTCGATGCCCGCAACAAGTACACGCCGCAATCGGCGCCAGCCGCCGATGCTACGGTATCCGCGCGATGAAGTATCGAGGGCTACCGCGCGTACTCCAAGTACTCCTCTGGCTTGCGTTTGCGGCCGTGGTGGGGGTGATCTTCTATGGCTCGCTCCCAAGCGCCGTTGCGGCGATCTTTCACCTTGTCGATGTGGAGCCCGAGAAGATTCCATGGATGACCTCCAGGATCACCGCCTTCCTCTCCTACGGCGCGCTCGCCGCCTCTTCCATTTATGGGCTCGCAATGACGACGAAAACGCTTGACGTCATTGCGCGACGCGTGGTCACCGACACGCTGCACGAGAACCTCAGCTTCTGGGGCCTTCTCCTCGGCATCACTCACGCCGTACTCCTGATGTTTGACAACTACATTCAGTTCACGTGGGAGTCGATCCTGATCCCCTTCGCTGCGAGCTATCGGCCAGATGCGGTCGCCTACGGAATCTTTGCCCTCTACCTCACCGCACTCTTGGTGCTCACGAGTAAGGCTCGTCGCTGGATCGGACTGCGCCTCTGGCGCGCAATCCACCTCCTCGCCTTCGTCGCCTTCGGGCTCCTCACCGCGCACGGCCTTGCCGCTGGCACTGATAGCGGCACCGTATGGGCGAGGGCTCTCTACATCGGCTCCGTCACCCTCGTCGTCTTCTTCTTCGCCGTCCGCATCCTGCAGAAGATCACGGGTGCGAACCGCCGCTAAGCAACGTGAAGAGGCGCCGCGCACCTCGCGCAGCGCCCCTCTTGCTCAGCGATACGAGCGCTGAATCGAATCAGCTTGTTGTTGCAAGTCCTCGTGACAGTGCAACAGCGGCTGCGCCGATCGGCGCAAAGAGCAGGGTTAAGGCGATTGCGAGCCCCGTCGGGTCACTCGGCTCACCTGGTGGCGTCACGCAGTCGCCGCAGAGCGATGCGAAGATCACCGCACCGGCATCACTGCGAAGCTCGAATGGGCTGACCCACGTCAGGTTCTCCCCTTGCAAGACCGTCGCGAGTGCGGCCTCTGCGTCCATCAGGCCTTCGCAGTACATCATCGTGGAGATGAGGGGGCCATCAAGCGTGAGCGTATCGCCATCAACTAGAACTCCCCCACCAAGTGTGTTGCATCCGACTGATGCACTGAGTCGGTCGCCATCAATGACGACGTAGCCGCTGGCGACGTCGTAGTTGGTGCCGTCGATCTGGATCATGAACGGTGGGTACTCTGGCGCGACCACGTCCGGAATGGCAATCGGCACACCACCTTCCACGCGGATCATTCCGCTGGAGCTTGTGATTCCATCGCCAACAATCGAGAGGGACTCGCCCTCAAGGATGCTGATCAGTGCCGCTTCAGCCTCCATGAGGCCCTCACAGAACATCTTGGTTGAAGCGAGCGGTCCACCGAGAGTGATTGTGCTCGGATCCCCAAAAGTCAACTCAGCCGGGCCGAAAACGTTATTGCATCCGACGGTCGCGCTCAGGCTCCCATCAGAAAGTGCGATGCTTCCGATCTCAACGTTAAATACAGCTCGGGAGATATCGTCTCCTGTGACAAGCTGCGTGAACGTGGCGGAGAAGAACGCGCCTCCCATTTCAGGGAACGCAACTCCCCCCTGGCACATCTCTGGGACGCTGCCATCTTCAGCTGGCGCGCATGGGTCGTCGGAGGTGGCGTATGCGGAAGAGGCTGGCGCGAAGATCCCGAGGAGACCTGCGAGCATCAGCGCGCTGAGGAGTCGGTTGCGCATGTGGAGATACCCCTTTCCTTCGCCGTATGGCGACTACTGCGGCAGATGCCGTCACCACCCTAACGCCGCCGCCCGCAGCGGGGTTCCCGGGCCACGCACGACCAAGGGCCTGGAGGAGGGTGGTAGCCTCCCCTCACGGGCATCAAAGGAGCCACGAACGAGGGAGCCACGGGGGAGGGACGGCCATGGGAGAGCGAACGGGTGAGACGATCATGCGCGCCGAGATCGCGGAGTCGATCAGCGTCACGGCTCGCCTGGTTGCCGACCGACGACGATTTGAGGCGATCGGTGAGGCGCTCGCGGCGAGGCGGCCAGCCGTTCTCGTAGTGGCGGGTCGTGGGACGAGTGATCATGCGGCGATCTACGCGCGCTACCTCCTTGAGCACGCCTTCGGCGTCCCCGTCGCCCTCGCGGCGGCCAGCCTCCTCACGCAGTACGGAATTGAGAGCGCCTCACCGCAGAGTGCGCTGCTCGCATTCAGTCAGTCTGGCGCCGGCCCCGACATGATCGCGCTCGTTGAATCCGCGAGACGGCGGGGTGCGCTGACGGTGGCACTCACCAATGACGCTGACTCTGGACTCGCCGCGGCGGCCGAAATCACCGCCCACCTTGACGCGGGACCAGAGCGTGCCGTTGCGGCCACGAAGACCTATTTGGCGGAGCTGGTCAGCATGGCGCTGATTGCCGCTGCGGCGGCGCGTGCGCTCGGCCGTGACGCCTCGTGGGCGACTGAGATCGATTCGCTTGCAGATCGCATGGGTGGCGCACATGAGGGGGCCGGTGCTTGGGTGGCTGCGGCTGCAGACCGGCCAGTCTTCACGTCACTTGTTGCGGCTAATCGCGCCCTGGTGGTTGGCCGGGGGTTTGAGTATCCGAATGCCCTCGAGCTCGCCCTCAAGCTCCGCGAGACAACGGGGACATTTGCAGATGGCTACTCCGCCGCTGACCTTCTTCATGGGCCGATCGCCTCCGCGGGTGCCGACGTCCCCGCTATTCTCCTCTCCACTGATTCCGCAACGAGCGTCAGCATCAACACCGCGCACGAACGTTTGCGATCGGCGGGCTCACCCGTGCTTCTGATGTGCACCGCGGCACTCGCGAAAGGAGCCTCAGCGTCGCCCGATAACTCGTTGATGATCCCTGACGGTCCAAGCGGACCACTAAGCACGCCCGTTACCGCCATTGCGGGACTCACGTTGGTCGAATCAATCGCAACGCGACGCGGCAAAAATCCTGATGCACCCGAAGGTCTCGCAAAGATTACGAAGACGCTCTGAACGTTCGAATAGCTGACGATGGCGACTTGGAGACACGATGACGTTACCGTCTGATTTCGGGGGCGATGCACTTGGCGCACGTCTCAAGGAGCTATTGACACCTGGCGCGCTCGCCGAAACGACAGCGGAGCGCGAAACGCTCGTCAAGGCTGCATACATGGACTGGCGACGTGAGGTTGTCCTTCGCACTGATGGAAGCTCGCACACGCGATTCACCGTTGGACATCCGGGCGCCGTAGCGATCCTTGCCATTGACGCGGCTGATGAGTCAACCGTCACCTCGGAATCACCGATTATCTTTGTGCGACAGTTTCGGACCGCAACCGGTCGACTCCTTCTTGAAATCCCCGCAGGGACGCTGGACACCGTTGATGGTCAACGCGAGGAGGCGGCGGCGGCCGCGGCGCGTGAACTGGAAGAGGAGACGGGGCTGGTCGCTTTTCGCTGGCGCCACCTTCGCTCGTTCTACACGGCGCCTGGCTTTACGGACGAGTGGATGGAGCTCCACCTTGCCCTTTCACTGCGCCCAGCGGGTGAGGAGCGCCGAACGCCAGATCATGACGAGGCACTTGAGGCGGTTCGCCTCACCGTCGCCGAGGCCGCCGAAGCGGTCCAGCGAGGTGCCATCGTGGACGCCAAGAGCCTGATTGCGATCAGCCTCGCCGAAGGTCTGGCCCTCCCCGGGCGCCCCTAGCGAGGGGTGGTTCCGCCACGAGGGAACCGTGCTCAACCTACGATATTCGTACCGATATGGGCATATTCCTGCTAATATCGCCCCCTAGCAAGTCTGCGGTGCGGAATCCGCAGCAAAAGGGTGTGAAGTATGGCTATCGAACCGCTCAAGATGCTCGCTCCAACCAGCCCAGCGGTTCCCCATCGCGACCTGCCCCCGGTTGGGCCAGCCGTCCAGATTGACCCTGCCCGCATTGCCGCGCTGACCGCTGCCGAAGCGACTCGCCTTGACGCGCGGACCCAAGGCTCAGGGGCCGCCTACGCCCGAGCGGAGAAGACGCTCGTCGGTGGCGTCTCGTCGAGCTACCAGCGCCGCGCCCCATACCCGATCTATCTCGAGCGCGGACTCGGCCAGTACATCTGGGACGTCGACGGCCACCAGTACCTTGACGTGCATAACGGCATCGGCAGCATGGTGCAGGGACACGCCCATCCAATCATCACCGAGGCGGTGGAGCGACGGATGCGGCTTGGGACGCACTTCGCTGCACCAACGGAGGATGCCTACATCGTTGCGGAGCACCTAGCTGCGCGCTGGAAGCTGCCGCGCTGGCGTTTCGTCAACTCCGGCTCCGAGGCAACGATGGATGCGATCCGCATTGCACGTGCACTCACCAAGCGCGACGGCGTCATGAAGATCTTCGGTAGCTATCACGGTCATCACGACTATGTGATGGTTGACATTGGACTCAACGTCTACGACATGGGTGACCGCGAGAACTATCCATCAATCCCATACGGCAAGGGGATCCCAGACGTCGTCACACAGATGACCGTTGCGGTTCCATTCAATGATGCACCCGCACTCGAACGCCGACTTGAGCGACTGCAGGCCGAGGGGAAGCTCCCCGCCTGTCTGATCATGGAGGCGGCGCTGATGAATTGCGGCGTAATTCTCCCTGAACCTGGCTACCTCGCCGAAGTGCGCCGCATCACGAAGAAGTACGGCGTGGTTTGGATTGTGGATGAAGTGAAGACTGGACTCACCGTTGCCGCCGGTGGCGCAACGGAGCTCTTCGGGATCCAGCCCGACATGGTCTGTCTCGCCAAGGCACTCGGCGCCGGACTTCCAACCGGTGCGATCGGCGCAACTGATGAGGTGTGGGCGCCAGTGCTCTCCGGAGAGGTGTACATGGTCGGTACATTCAACGGCAACCCGCTTGTGATGGCGGCGGCACGCGCAAATCTCGAACGCGTTATGACCCCCGACGCCTATGCACACCTCGGGCGCATCAACGCGCGGCTCCTTGATGGATCGCAGGGAATCATTGACCGCTATCGACTTGCCGCCTACCCAGTTGGCATTGAGTCAAAGGGTGTGATCACTTTTGCGAGCACCAAGGTAGTGGACTACGAGAGCTACAAGTCCGCCCAGCAGAAGGAGCTGATCGACCTCCTCTGGCTCTGGAACATGAACCGTGGCGTCTTCAGCACGCCGGGTCGTGACGAAGAGTGGACGCTCTCCATCAACATGACGGATGCCGATGTGGACCACTATCTCGGAGTCTTTGAAGAGTTTGCGAGCGAGCTAACCCGCTAGTTCGCCCCTTCTAGTTCGCCCCTTCGCTGCCGAAGGATGCGCACGAGTGCATCGCGTTCGGTCAGTGTGAACCGACGGAGACGCGCGGCATCAACGGCCGGAGCCCCACTCGTTGGATCGCCGAGTCGATCAATCAGTTTGTCCGCCACCTCAAGCATCCCTACGGGGTCACCCCAGAGGCCGAACGAGGCGGCTCGGAACCAGTCGCGTGCAAAGGTGACGTCGCTTGAGCCGAGCGTCTGGAGCGCGTCCGCAAGTAGCGGCTGATACGGCGCAAGAAGTTCGCGCTGCCACGGCCACGCGAATCCGGCAGCGGCGGCGAGGGTGCGCTTCACGCTGCCGTGACCGTTCGGCGTGAGGATCTTCTCCCACGCGGCACGCTTCGCCGGGATGCTCGGCTCTGCCGCCGCAGCGCTCAGGAGCGCGCGCTCGCCGCGGTCGCTCGGGTCGCGTTCCGCTTCGGCCCGCAGTCGTGCCGCGCGCTGCGGCAGCCCGTGTGAGGCGCCGCGAATGAGAAGTGCCCAGCGGTAATCCTGGTCGATCTCAACCCCCTCGAGTGGCGTTTCGCCAGCGGCAACCTGCCAGCTCTCCTCAACGTCACGCGGCGTGACGGAGGCGAGAACCAAGATGCGCGACCAGACAATCCGTGTCCCTTCGTCCCCACCTCGGGCGAGCCGCGCGCGAGCAACCTCAACGATGCGGCTCCCCCATCGTTCACGCTCGCCGTCTGGGAGGTAGCGCAGCAGCAGCGGGCCGAGTGTGGACTCCACAATCTGCTGCACGATTGATGCGTCTCGCTCCTCAGGGAGCCGCGCAACGAGGAGCGCCGCATAGTCGCTCGCGTTAAGGGATCCGTCGCGAACGAGCTCCCACATGGCAGTCCATGTGACCTGGCGGAGGAGTCCGTCGGGGATCTCCTCCAGCCTTTCCGTGGCAAAGCGAATTGTCGCGGCGTCGAGCGCGATCTTTCCAACGGCGAGATCGTCATGGTTTGGGATGACGGCGAGCGGAAGTGGGCGACCGGTGGCGCTCGGCACATGCGCGCGCTCACCGTCAAGGAGGAGCTCATGCCCCTCAATCCTGACGCCACTCCGATCCGGATAGATGAGCGCGATGCGCATCAGGTGCTGACGGAGCACCGGATCTCCTGAGACAACCTCCTGGCGCACCGAGAGGCTCGCGATGCTGCCTCCAGGGCCCTCCGCCACTTCAGCAGCGAACCGGTTCGGTCCGCTCGTCCGAAGCCACTGCGCCGACCAGTCAGCGAGCGGCACACCGCTCCCCTCCTCGAGTGCGGCGAGGAAGTCGGCGAGGGTTGCGTTCGCGAATGCGTGGCGCTGGAAGTAGAGGCGAAGGCCGGCAGCAAAACCTTCACGACCGAGACGCGCGCCGAGCTGCTTAAGGACAGCGCCCCCCTTTCCGTAGGTGATCCCATCGAAGTTGAGGAAGGTCTGATCGGTATCGAGCACACTCCCCGCGATCGGATGTGTGGTTGGCGCATCATCTTCGCGGAGCGCCCATCCCTTCAACTGCACATTGAAGTCACGCCACGCATCAGGGTACGGTGCACCCTCCGTCAGGCAGAGGTACGACACGTAGGTGGCGAATGACTCATTGAGCCAGAGGTCGTCCCACCATCGCATCGTGACGAGGTTGCCGAACCACATGTGCGCGATCTCATGAAAGACCACCTCCGTCAAACTGGTGATGTCACTTGCAGTTGGGCGACTCCGGAAGATAAATTGCTCGTGATAAGTGATCAGTCCGACATTCTCCATGGCACCAGTTGCAAACTCCGGCGCAAAGACGTGATCCAACTTGTCGAACGGGTACTCGCGTCCGAAGAGCGCGCCGAAATAGATGAATGCCTGTTCCGTCATCTCATGGAAGCGGCCGTGTTCAAGGTGTGTGGCGAGCGAGCGCCGCGACCATAGGCCCACAGGGATGGCCTCTGCGCGACCAGGGAGGCGCAGCTCACGTCGCTCGCCGACGAATGCGCCCGCGGTCATTGCAAACAGATAAGTGGAAAGTGGTGGCGTCTCAGTGAACGTGCGCAACGTACGCCCGTCAGCCTCAACAGGTCCGGCGGCGCGCTCGGCGCCGTTCGCCATCACCACCCACTCGGATGGGGCGAGCACCTCAAGCGTGAGTCGCGCCTTGATGTCTGGCTGATCGAAGAGCGGTGCCATGCGGTGCGCCTCGTACGGCTCAAAGTTTGTGTAGATGTATTCGGCGCTATCTTCCGGATCTACGAAGCGGAAGACCCCGTCGCCACCCGTATCAAAGGCGTTCTCGTACTCAACCTCAAGCCGATTCTCCGCTCCGCGCTTCAAGAGACCCTGATCAAGAGTGAGTCGATAGCCGTTCCAGGCTGGCGTAGCTACGTCACTCCCATTGAGGCGCATGGCGCGAATGGTCTGGCCTCGGAAGCAGAGGAAGATCGGGCCTTCCGCTGACTGAGCAAGCGTGAAGCGAACCTCGGCGCGCCCCGTGAACGACGCAGATCCAGCGGTGAGCCCGAGTCGGATGGAATAGGAGACGCCACTTACCGCCGCTGCACGTGCTGCGGCCTCTGCTTGCGTGAGGAGGTCGCGCGCCTCTGTTGCTGGACTACTGATCGTGAGTGGCATGTTGAGGGTCTCCTTATCCTTTCATCGTCGCTTCGAGCCACGCAGCGAGATCAACTTCGCGCAAACGCGGAGAGCCTGTCAAACCGCTGGCGCGGCCACGCTTCCCGATTGGCGCGCCGTCAATCTCGTGAAGATCCGCCGTGAAGTCAATCGGCCGCACCCCCGAGATCGCACTACCCACCGCATACGTATCAACCGCTGATCCGGCCGCCTTAAACTGCGCGATCCGCTCCACCGTGAGCCCGCCAGAGATCACGATCTTCGCGCTAGTTGCGCCCGCGCCATCAAGCGCGGCTCGCACCTCTGCGACAAGTTCTGGCGTCACGCCACCCAGCTCACTCGCGCGGTCGAGTCGAACGCCGCCGAGTCGATCACCGAGCGCCGCCGCCACGCGCGCCGACTCCTCGGCTTCATCACGGAACGTGTCAACAAGCACGATGCGCGGCACGTCGCTCTCCATGGCCCGATCAAATGCGAGTGCCGCCTCCACGGTGTCACCGTAAATCAGGACGAGTGCATGCGGCATGGTGCCGACTGGAGCGATCCCGTGACGCGCACTCGCCGCTGAGGTGGACGCGCCTTGTGCACCGCCAATCAACGCTGCGTGATCGAGTCGATCCGCAACGTTCGGGTGCACGTGCCGTGCACCGAATGCGATCACTCGGGTCGGTGCCGCCGCATCTACGATGGCGCGCGCGGCGGTCGCCCAGCCGGTGCCGTGCGCCATGGCGCCAAGGTAGGCGGTCTCCAGGTGGGCAAAGCTGAGATACGGCGCGCGGATGCGGAGCACCACCTCTTTGGCGCCGATCACGTCGCCATCACGGAGCCCCCAGACGGTCGCTCGGCCGACCGCCGCCTCTTCGTGAAGTGCCACCGCGAGAAGGCCCTTCACCTCATCGATACCGCAGAGGGTGGCCCCCTCCTTGCGGCAGAAGGCCTCCATGGTGACGATCGGGTTTCGCCCGTCACTGCGCAGGACCTGCTGGGTGCGAAGGAAGTAGACGTCGGCGTTGTCGCCGCTCAAGACGGCTGGCAGGGGGGCCGGGACGGGTCGCGTGGGGCGATCAAGTTCTGGCATCTGCCCAGTGTAGCCGCGCCTCTTCGAGTGCTCCGAGCGCGATGCGTTACCCCTCGAGTCGCTCGCCGAGATCTCCAGCACCTGCGAGCAGTGGGCGATTCCTTCGCTCACCGCCGGGATCAGGCGGAACCTTCCCGCCAATCCAGATCCACTCCGCCGTCTCACTGACTAGCGCATCGGCGATGAGGAGCACTCGGGCGAGCGCATCTCGCACCTGCTCGGGCGTGGCGTCCGCAGCGCGCAGTTCAACACTCAGCGTGGGTCGGCCATCTTCAGCGATCGCAAACTTTGCAAACGGGAAGCGATCATTCCACTGCAAGAGGCGACGATACGCGGCACGAAGGCCATCGCCGAGCGGTGGCGCAAGGTGTGCCCAGACCATCAGCGCACCACCTGGGCGCGCGTCATGGATCAAGGTGACGCGCAACCCGCGCCGAACGTTCCCATCCAGTTCAAGGTCCCAGACCGTTGCGTCTTCGCGTCGATGCGGCGCAGCGGTAGTGATGCCGAAGGAGGTGAGAAGTGCGGGGATCTCCACTGCGCTTGGCATGACCGCGCTAGTCCGCGGGGCAGGCGCCGCCTGGAAGGTACTTCTGGATACAGACATACTTGCCGCCGTTCAACATGGAGAGGTGAAGGTGCGGTCCGGTCACATTTCCTGTTGAGCCAACGAATGCGATGAGCTGTCCAGCGGTGACGTAATCACCAGCGCTGACGCGCCAACGCGGTTCACTACTCCGCGAACCATCTCCCACGTGCCCATAGATGCTCACCATAGACTTACTGTGCGCGATCCAGACCCAGGCGAGTCGCCGCATCCCTCTCCAAACCACACAGTACGAACAGGTGCCAGCGATCATTACCTTCCCCGTCGCGGCCGCATAGATCGGTGTCCCTGCCGGAGCGGAGATGTCCACGCCGTTGTGAAAGTACGGTCTCGATGATGGGCAACTTCCGCTTCGCGGATAAATCTTCCAGCTGACACACCCAAACTTCTGGGAGATGTATGGCCGATATCCGTTTTTCGGCTGCACGAATCCGGCCGCAGTGCGCGCGATCGGCCATGTCCACCCACCCTGGTAGAGGATCGGGAGCGTTGATCCGAACTGCTGCTTCAGCAACCGATCAACAATTGACTTGACTTGCGCCTCCTCCGCCTTGAGCGCTGCGACAGCTGCGGCGAGACGTGCCTTGTCGTTGAGCACGCGATCCATCGCCGCCTTCTGCGCGGCGATCGCCTTCTTCTGTGCCGCGATCGCGGCGGCAAGACGAACCTTCGCCGCCTCCAGCAGTTTCACCTGCTTATCGAGCGCCGCCTTCTGTGCGGCCGCTGCGCGGCGCAGCTTCTCCGTCTCAGCCCGATTCTGTCGAACCTGCTCTTCAATCGCGGCGAGGCGCGCCGCATCGCGAGCAATGCCGTCTGCAAGGGAGACGTCCGCTTTTCCAAGTGCGGAGAATCCGGCGAGATCAATTAGGAGGTCAGTGAACGTTTGGCTTGAGAGGAGTGTCCAGAGTGGTGGCGTCTGATCGGCGATGTACGCCTCCCTGATGCGCGCGGAGAGGATCGCCTGTCGCGCCGCAAGATCGCGCGCCTTCTCCTCCTGCTGGCGCACCAGTCGAGAGATCTCGGAGTCAAGGCGCTCAACCTCAGTTTCCAGGGTCTGGAGTTCCTTTTTTGCCTTCTCTACGACCGCAGAGAGCCGCGTGACTTCACTGGTGATGTTCGCAAGCGAAGCCGTGTTCTTTGCAAGCGCCGCGGTCGTTGCCTTCAGCTGCGACTCAAGGTCTTTCTGTTGTGCAATGAGTGCGTTCAGGGCCTTCTGTTGCTGAGCAAGTTGCGCGGCGAGCTCCTTCTGCCGTGCGAGTGCGTCGTCAAGCTGGTCGGCACGAACCGGTGAAACGTTACTGAAGCCGAGGCCAACGACAAGGAGAGGGGCAACGAGGAGCGCAGCAAGGCGCGCTCGCCACGTCGTCAGTATTCGGCTCGGAGCAGTGCGGGCTACCATCGCTGCCTCCAGTCGTTCTGGAAGGCAGCGTATCAGCCTCAGCGGCGGACGCCACCCCCCATAGCCAGTTCAACAAGCGTTGGATGCGCGGAGCCTGTGGATCCGCGACCCGCCCACGGCGCTGTTGACCGCCGATATGCGGTCCCCGCAATGTCGAGGTGCACCCACGGCACGGTCGTGAATTCGCGCAAGAAGAGGCCGCTGCGGATCAGCGACGCCTCGCGTGTCCCCGAGTTCTGCATGTCAGCCGACCACGTATCCATGTTCTTCATATAGGCATCGGCGAGCGGATACGGCCAGAGCACTTCGCCAGCGCGACGTGCCGCGAGGTGTGCCTCGTCCAAGAAGGCAGGGTCGGTCCCGCAACTCCCCGCAACCTCCCCGCCGAACGCGGAGTAGACAATCCCCGTCAGTGTTGCCACGTCAATGAGGTGCGTGGCGCCAAGGTCTCGCTCCGCGAAGTGCAGCGCATCGCCAAGGATGAGGCGCCCCTCTGCGTCGGTGTTCGTGATCTCCACGCGCTTCCCGTTCAGCGCGGTCACCACATCGCCTGGGCGCGTGGCGTGCCCGGAGGGCATGTTTTCGACGCAGGCGGCGACGGCGTGGATCACGCGACCGGGATCTAGCTGTGCAACGGTGGCCGCCGCTTCGAGCACCGCGATCGCGCCGTTCTTATCCATCTTCATCTCTTCCATGCCGTCTGCAGGCTTGATAGAGATTCCACCGGTGTCAAAGCAGACGCCCTTGCCAACCATGGCGAGGCGGCGACCGAGCGGATCTTTAGCGCGGGGTGCGCCGCCAGAGAGGACGACCATGCACGGAGGGTTCTCTGAACCGCGTCCAACCGCCATCAGCATGCCAGCGCCCATGCGCTCAAGTTCACGTGCGCCAATGATTCGCGCGCGAAGCCCAACGGCACGTGCGCGGTCGCGCGCCTCTTCGGCAATGCCGAGCGGCGGCATCTCATTCGCCGGACGGTTCGCCCAGCGCTTCGTGCGGACCGTGCCGTCGGCGATGATCTCCGAGCGCCGTACCGCCGCCTTCGCCGCTGTTAGATCACTCCCTGTTGGGAGGAGGATCTCGACGCTCTCAAGTGGCGCAGGAAACGCATCGACCTGACTCTTCCCATCTAGGCCTTCATGAAATGATCCTTCAATCACACCGCGAACAATCAACTCAACGGCGAGCACTGCGGCGTCAAGCTTCACCTTCGACGACGCGTTGATCCCTTCACCGAACGACGCACCACCGTTTGCGCGAAGTGCAGGTGATGCCCCCTTCAGTGCCGCAACGATCGGTGCGGCATCAATGACGAGCCGACGGATGTTTCGCCCTGCGAGTTTGCGCGTGACCGCCGCCGCCCAGCGAACGATCGCCTGCCGGTCGAGGCTCTCTGCGCTACCGAGGCCGGCGAAGAGCAGCTGGTCGGCGGGGAGGGTTCCGGCTGGAGACGAAGAGAAGTGGAAGCGCGTCGCACTCCCCTCCCCAACGGCACGAAGCGCCGTGAGTTGGCCGCCACTGCGGCGATCAATCTCTGTGGAATGTGCCGACTGGCCCTTCTCTTTAATCAGCGGGGCTGCGAGCACTCCGCCGCGCCCCGTTGCTCCGCTGAATCCGCTTGCGCTGACGTTGAATCGCATAGATTCCCCCTCGCTACTGCTGGGAGATCTTGCGGCGCAGGTAGCTGAGCCGACCCCCCATATCTCGCGGAACGAAACCGAGCTCGCGCTCAACGGCGTCCGTTGCCCCGATGTTATCTAGTGCCAACTGTCGCAACTGGTCTGTTGCGACAGGGAATGGGAGCCGGACCGCTTCGGAGACTCCCGCGACAAGGCTGATCAGTGGCACTGGCATAGGGATCACGATGCGCCGCTTGCCGAGTGCACGGGCAACCTCTTGAGTGATCTCGGTGTAAGTCCAGTAGCGAGGACCACCGAGTTCATAGGAGCGACGAACGCTCGTTGGATCGCCGAGTACCTGCACGACCGCACGCGCCACGTCACCCACCCAAACCGGCTGGAAGCGACTCTTCCCGTTCCCAGCGACCGGAACCGCGGGGGCTGGAATCTTGACGAGCGCTGCAACAATATTGAAGAAACCATCGCGCTCACCCCAGATGAGGCTCGGCTTAAGGATTGTCCAGTCGAGCGACGACTCGCGGACGGCGCGCTCCGCACGTGCCTTTGACTTCGCGTAGTAAAGCTCCTCTCGATCCTGCACGCCGAGTGCGCCGAGATGCACGAAGCGCGTGACTCCAGCAGCGGATGCCGCTGCGATCAGCGACTCAGTCCCAGCCGTATTGACGCGCAAGAGGTCAGCGCCTTTCTTCCAGTCGCGCGGGAGCGCCACAAGGTGCACGACGGCGTCGCAACCAGCGAGGGCGGCGGAGAGCGTTGCTGGATCCGTGACGTCACCGATGCGTGTCGTCAGGCGCGCCGCATGGGCGACGTTGCGTTGAGAGATCGCCGCTGCAGCACGCGGGGTTCGCGCGAGCGCCACGACCTCATGGCCAGCCTCCAGGAGTGCGGGAAGCACGTGACTCCCGACGAAGCCCGACCCGCCTGTGAGAAAGATTCGCGCCATTCCTTCACCCTCCCCCGACTCACCCAAACTGTATGATGCCGCGATGAATTCCGCTCTCCTTGCTGGCATCTTTGCAGGCTACGCGATCGCAGTCCCCGTGGGTGTGATTGCGGTGCTCATTATTGAGGCGGGGATGGCGGGGGGGCTTCGCCGCGGATTCGCCGCTGGGGCGGGGGCCGCCACCGTGGACCTGATCTACTGCGTAACGGCCCTCTTGATCGGTGGCGCGCTCAGTCAGATCCTCGCCAGCGCACTCCTCCCGCTCCAGGTCCTCTCAGGGATCGTCTTGATTTTGATCGGCGTGCGCGGTCTCTACGCACTTTGGCGGGGGCGGCGTGGTGAAGTTGCAAACCCAAACGATCCCCGCGTCCGCGGCGGCGTGGTGCAACTCTACCTGCGCTTTGTTGCGCTCACCGCGCTGAACCCCGCGACGGTGCTCTACTTCCTTGCACTCGCGGTGGGGCTCCCCGGAATCGGGAGTGATCCGCTACTTGCCGTAGCGTTCACCGTTGGCGCTGCGGGGGCGAGCCTCTCGTGGCAGCTGCTACTCGGCGCAATCGGCGCAGCGGCGGGGCGACTGCTTCCAGAACGCGCCGTGAGCGCGACACGACTGATCGGTCAGTTTTTGATCATCGCCTTCGGGACGAACATCGCGCTCACTGCACTCGCTGGCGCTTAGCCCGCTCGCAACTCCGACAAGATCCGCGCAAGTTCTTCGGCGTCCCGCGCGATGCGTGTTGGTCGCGCGCTGTCACCCAGTGCGGCGGCACGTTCCGCATCATCAGC
>CAIZYO010000030.1 GCA_903937225.1 uncultured Chloroflexota bacterium
CTGCGTCATCTGCGGCGCGTTCTGCGAGCCGCGCAATCCTCACCGCGGCGTTCTCTTCGAGGACTCCCTGCCGGAGACTGCGTAGTTCATCACGAATCGATGCGGCACGCTCAAATTCAAGCTCTTTTGCAGCGAGTCGCATCTGCGCCTCAAGCTGCTTGACCATCTTTTCAATCTCGCTTCGGCCGATCTCACTGAGCGCTCCACCCTTCCCGCCAGCGTACGAATCAGCCTTCTCGGCAACACTGCGCAGTCGATCATTCAAATCCCGAATCGGCTTGCTGATTGTGGTGGCGGTGATGCCGTGAGCGATATTCCAACGCTCCTGAATCCCTCGGCGTCGATCCGTCTCTGAGATCGCAACGCGCATCGACTCTGTCATCTTGTCGGCGTAAAAGACCACCTCGCCACCAATGTTGCGCGCCGCCCGTCCAACGGTTTGGATAAGCGCCCATGCGCTGCGGAGGAACCCCTCCTTATCCGCGTCCAAGATCGCCACCAGGGTCACCTCCGGGAGGTCAATCCCCTCACGAAGTAGATTGATCCCGACGATCACATCGAAGACGCCGAGCCGTAGATCTCGCAGGATCTCCACGCGTTCCAACGTGTCAATCTCACTATGCAGGTAGCGAACGCGAATGCCGGCCTCTTCTAGATAGGCGGCGAGCTCTTCCGCCATTCGCTTGGTGAGCGTGGTGATGATCACGCGTTCGCGACGTGCGATCCGCTCTTGGACACGCTTCATCAGATCGTCAATCTGTCCGACGGTTGGCACAACGGTGATCTTCGGATCCACCACACCTGTCGGGCGGATGAGCTGCTCCACCACGCGCTCCTGCTTGGTCATCTCGTAGCTTCCAGGAGTGGCAGAGACGTAGATTGCCTGGCGCACGCTCCCCTCAAACTCCTCGAACGTGAGTGGGCGATTATCGAGCGCGCTCGGGAGGCGGAAGCCGAAGTCCACAAGGATCTCCTTCCGCGAGCGATCGTTCTTATACATGCCAACCACCTGCGGGATGCTCATGTGGCTCTCATCAACCACCAGAAGCCAATCAGCTGGGAAGTAGTCGAGCAGTGTCCATGGGCGCGAGCCTGGCTCGCGGCGCGAGAGGTGGCGGGAGTAGTTCTCAATCCCAGAGCAGTACCCCACCTCGCGCATCATCTCGAGGTCAAAGGTGGTTCGCTGCCTGAGACGCGCCGCCTCGAGAATCTTCCCGGTGGCCTCCAGCTCCCCGCAGCGCGACTCCATCTCCTTCTCAATGTCGCGAATCGCTTCAGCGAGTTTCTCCGTTGGGGTCACATAGTGCGTTGCGGGGTAGATCACCATCTCGTTCCGCTCGGCGAGGATCTCACCTGTGAGCGGGTCCACCTCTGCAATGCGCTCTACTTCATCACCGAAAAACTCCACGCGGAGAATCGTCTCTTCACCCGCAGGCTGCACCTCAATGGTGTCTCCACGAACGCGGAACTTGGCGCGGCCGAGGGTGGCGTCATTCCGTTGATACTGCAGGTCCACGAGGTGACGCAGGATGGCATCTCGGCGGTACTTCCCCGCTTTGCGAACAC
>CAIZYO010000031.1 GCA_903937225.1 uncultured Chloroflexota bacterium
CCTGGCGTAGGGAAGACGACCATGCTTCGCGAAGCGGCGCGCGTGCTCGCCTCTGAATTCTCCAAGCGCGTGGTGGTGGTTGATACCTCAAATGAAATTGCGGGCGACGGCGACATCCCACACCCTGCAATCGGTAAGGCACGTCGCATGCAGGTGAGCGCTCCTGAGCGCCAGCACCTCGTGATGATTGAGGCGGTGGAGAACCACATGCCAGAAGTGATCGTCATTGACGAGATTGGTACGGAGGCGGAGGCTATTGCCGCGCGCACCATTGCCGAGCGCGGCGTGCAGTTGATCGGCACCGCGCACGGCAACAACCTTGACAACTTGATGTTGAATCCAACGCTCACCGACCTGATCGGTGGGATCCAGAGCGTGACGCTCGGAGACGATGAGGCGCGACGTCGACGGACGCAGAAGAGTGTCTTGGAACGAAAGGCACCACCAACCTTTGATGTGGTGGTGGAGATCATTGATCGTGATCACATCCTTGTCCATGAAGATGTGGCCGCCACCGTGGATGCACTCCTTCGTGGCGATGCGGTTGCACCTGAGGAGCGTTGGCGAGACGAGGCTGGCGTGCATCGCACGCATCAGCGCATCCGACCCGGTGCACTCCCTGGCGTTGAGCAGCGCCGATTTGGCGGCTTGACGCCTGGAGACGATCGTCGCGGTTCATATGATGCGCGCGATGAGGGTCGTGGTGGCTGGCGAAAGCATCGTGATCGATCACGTCGCGCGAGCGCCTTTGATGATCTGCGCAACCCCGCTGCGACGATCCCTGGCGGTACAGCAGCAACGGTGATGCCCGCACTCGACTCTCGTGCTGATGCTGGTGCGACGTCGGGGAGCTGGCGTCCAACTCGCGGTTGGGTGAGCGGTGGCATGGCGGGGGCGATCTCAGCAATGGATCACGAACCTGCCGCACGCACCGCTGATGGAGCGCGGATCCCCGCCGCCTGGGACGACGCGCCGGACGCAGATGATGAGGCGCGAAGTGAGAGCCCACTCCCAGAGCTGCGCATCTACGCACATGGGATTTCACGCAAGAAGCTTGAGATCGCGATTCGCGAACTTGGACTTCCTGCGAGTACCGCGCGTGGCCCGGAGGATGCAGACGCGGTAATGACGATTCGGAACGAGTTCAAGCAGCGGGGTGTGCAGCTCGTGGAAGCGGAGCGCCGTGGCGTGCCGATCCACGTCTTGAAGTCCAACGCCTCTGCACAGATGGAGCGCGCACTCTTGGCACTCTATGAACTTCCAGACGATCCACGCGAGATGGCACTTCGTGAAGCGGCGGCGGGGGTGCAGGAGGTGATGCGAACGGCACACCCCGTTGAGCTTGCACCGCAGAGCGCCTTCATCCGTCGACTGCAACATCAACTCGCCGGCGAGGCCAACATCACCAGCAGTTCTCGAGGGCGGGATCCGCATCGGAGAGTGCGACTTGAGCCGCCAGGACGCGCCTCAAGCACCCCGCGCCGACGCCGCTAGTCGGAACGCGACGAACCATGTTCATTAGTTTTGAAGGGCCGGACGGCTCAGGGAAGTCGACGCAGATCGAACTACTCGCGACAGAGCTTCGGGAGTCGGGACACGAAGTGGTGACCGTCCGTGAACCAGGCGGGACACCGGCAGGCGAGAAGGTTCGCGCGATTCTCCTGGGTGAAGGTGGCACAGTCTCCGTGGACCCTCGCGCCGATGCACTCCTCTTCAACGCGTCCCGCGCGCAACTCGTTGCGGATGTGATTGAGCCGGCACTTGCGCGTGGCGCGATTGTGATCGCCGACCGATTCGCCGATTCCACACTGGCGTACCAGGGGTACGGGAGCGGGCTCCCACTCGACGCGCTTCGCGCGATCATCACGTTTGCCACTGCGGGTCGAACCCCGGACCTCACGCTCCTGCTTGACCTTGCCGCAGAGGAGGGGCTCGCTCGAAAGTCAGGGAGTGGCCGCACTCGATTTGAGGATGGCTTTGACGCCACCTTCCACGCGCGCGTCGCCGACGGCTTCCGAGCGCTCGCCGCGGCGGAGCCGACGCGATGGCGCCTCCTTGATGCGAGCGCAGCACCAGCGGCGCTTGCCGCTCAGATCAGCCAGGCCGTTCAGGGGGCGCTCGCGACAAGGCGTTAATCGGGCTCGCCGCTACACTTCCTCAATGGTGCCCCAACTCACCTCCAAGGTGGACAACCTCCGGCCCGCATTCGGGTTCGATGACATCTCGCTCGCCCCAGGGACAGACACCGCAGATCCATCAGATGTTGATCTCTCCCAAAACTTCTGTGGCGTCCCCCTCGCCGTGCCAATCATCGCCTCCGCGATGGACGCGGTGGTCTCGCCAACGACGGCCGGTCTGCTGCACAAACTCGGCAGTTTGGCCTGCATCAACCTTGAGGGTCTCTGGTTCCGATACGACGATCCACTCCCGCACTTTGCCGCCATCCGCGCCGCAGCGAAGGGGGACGTCCAGGAGCTGTTCGCGAAACTTTACGCGGAGCCAGTTAAAGAGTCACTGATCGCGCAGCGCATCGCCGAAATTCACGCCAGCGGTTCGCCCGCAATGATTGCGGCAACGCCGCAGGCGATCGGCAAGTTTGGTGATGCCATCATTAAGGGCGGTGCCGATCTGCTGGTCATCCAGAGTCAGGTCTCATCGGCGCGGCACATCGCTACTGGCTATGCACCGCTGGAGCTCGCCGACTTTGTGAAGCGGAGCAGCATCCCCGTTGCGGTGGGGAACACCACCAACGCTGAGGCGGCGTATTCACTGATGGAGCAGGGTGCCGCTGCAATCTTCGTTGGCGTTGGCCCTGGTAACGCATGCACCACACGTGAGGTGCTCGGCATTGGCGTGCCGCAGGTGACTGCGGTGAGCGACGTTGCCGGTGCGCGTGATGCCTATATGAAGGCGAGCGGTCGTTACGTTCCAGTCGTTGCTGACGGCGGCATTCGTAAGGGGGGCGAGATCGCGAAGGCGCTCGCCGTTGGTGCGGATGCGGTGATGATCGGTTCGCCGCTTGCGCGCTCTACGGAGGCACCAGGCGGCGGATTTAACTGGGGGATGGCGGCATCTTCGCCAACACTGCCGCGCGGCACTCGCATTGAAGTTGGGATCGCAGGGAGCATGGAGCAGATCCTCAACGGACCATCACGCGTCACCGATGGGAGCGAAAACCTTGTGGGGGCAGTGCGTCAATCAGCGGCCGCACTCGGCGTGCAGACGCTCGCCGCATTCCGCGACGTTGAGGTGATCTACGCGCCAGCCGCCGCGACCGAAGGGAAGAGCTGGCAACGTGGCCGCTGAAGTGGGAGCGACGGCGAGCGCCGGTACGCCTCCCGTTGAGACGGGCGGAATTCTCGTGTTGGATTTTGGGAGCCAGTTTGCGCAGTTGATCACGCGTCGCGTGCGCGAGATGAACGTTTATGCCGCGCTTCTCCCGTTCGACGCTCCGCTCGCGGAGATCATTGCGCGGAAGCCAGCCGGCATCATCTTGAGCGGCAGTCCGTATTCGGTCTATGACGACGCGGGCCCAAA
>CAIZYO010000032.1 GCA_903937225.1 uncultured Chloroflexota bacterium
GAGGTGGGCGATTGCCTCTCCGACCGTGCCGGTACCAACCAATAAAACGTTCATAAACGTCCAGACCTTTCCCGCAGGGGCCCAGTTTGCCGGGCTGCACCTGCACCAGGGGAGACCGCTGAGGCCTCAACCCAGTTGCTCCCCACAGCCTACGCCTCCCCCCTGGGGGTCCGTCAAACCTAGGGGGAAACGTGCGGGATTCTTAACACTCCTTGCCAAAGTGCACGCGGTACAATCAGCGCAGCGCACGGTCTCGTGCCCCATCGCTCACATTAGGAGGACTCGTGGAACTGATTCTCCCTATCGCAATCATTGGAGCCGTTCTACTGCTCGTGATCTCGTCATATAACGGGCTCGTCAACGCACGAAACCGTGTGGACGAAGCGCTCGGTCAGATCCAGGTTCAGTTGAAGCGACGCTACGACCTCATTCCGAACCTTGTAGAGGCGGTGAAGGGGCAGATGGGATTTGAGAAGGGTGTCCTTGAGAGTGTGACCGCCGCGCGCGCCGCAGCCGTAAACGCTGGTGCAACCGGCAACACCGCCGCGCAGGCGAAGGCGGAGAACATGCTCAGCAGCTCGCTGCGCACCCTCTTCGCCAACGTGGAGGCATACCCAACACTGAAGTCAAATGAGAATGTGATTCAGTTGCAGGAGCAGCTCACCTCCACGGAGAACCAGATCGGCTTCAGCCGCCAGCACTACAACGCCTCGGTGCTCTCATATAACAACTCGGTGCAGACATTCCCAGGCCTCCTCTTCGCTGGAGCCCTCGGTTTCGCGAAGCGAGACTTCTTCGATGCGCCGGACTCCGAGGAGGCCGTCCCAAAGGTCAGCCTCTCCTGAGCGTTCTGGCGTAGAGGAGCAGCATGGCCACCTTTTACGATCTCGCGGCGGCGAATCGGCGCAAATCGGCGCTGCTCGTCCTGCTCGTCATCGGCATCTTCGCCGCGCTCGCTACGGCGGCAGGCGTGGCGTTTACGGGCGGCATCGAGGGGGCGCTCCCGTATTCACTCTTCGCCTTCGGGCTCGGCTTCTTCTTGACGCTCGGTGCGTGGTTCGGTGGCGATCGTGCGGTGCTAGCCGCCTCGGGCGCGAAGTCGCTTGATCCAGCCGCTGGGCCTGAAGAGTTGCAGTTGGACAACATCACCGCTGAGCTCTCCATTGCCGCAAACATCCCGAAGCCGAAGATCTACGTCATTGATGACACGGCGCTGAACGCCTTCGCTACGGGGCGCGATCCACAGCATGCGAGCATCGCCGTGACCAAAGGCCTAATGGCGAAGCTTGATCGCGAGGAGATGAGCGGCGTGATCGCGCATGAGCTCTCGCACGTGCGCAACTTCGACATTCGCTACAGCCTCCTGGTGGCAGCACTCGTTGGCTCGCTCGCACTTCTGAGCGACATGCTCCTTCGATTCGCCATGTTTGGAGGTGCCGGTCGTCGCCGTGAGAACGAGAAGGGGGGCGGCGGCCTCCAGATCATCGTTCTCTTCCTTACGATCATCCTGGCCATCCTTGCGCCGATCGCGGCGCGCATGGTGCAGCTCGCCGTCTCGCGCCAGCGCGAATATCTTGCCGACGCGTCAGGTGTTGAACTGACGCGCAACCCGCAGGGACTTGAGCGCGCACTCGCCAAGCTGGCGGGCGACAAGGAGGTCCTTGAGGTGGCGACCAAGGCCACGGCGCACTTCTACATCGTGAACCCGGTGAAGCACTTCGAGACCCGCGCGGCGGGCTTCATGGCCACGCACCCCCCGCTCACTGACCGCATCAACCGCCTGCGTACCTTGCGCGGCGCGCAGCCCCTCGACGAGCGCGGCTGAACCCTCTTTCGAACCGCTGTTGCGGCAAACTGGGCCGTTTAGTGAACCCACGCTGCACGCGAAAAACGATTGACCGTACCTACGTTATTTCGTACCATCTACCACGAGGTTTGAGTTGTGTGCTCACACAGTTGAACGCTCGTGCGTGGCTCACCGGGCCGCAGAAAGGGTGCTTGCGTTAGCCATGGAAACCCCCTTGAGACCTTCGGTCCTCCTCCTTATCGCCACCCTGATCTCAACTCTTTTCATGGGAGCCCCTGCCCCTGCTTTCGCCGTTGATCCCGTTACCTACTATGTTGCCCAAAGCGGCTCGCCTGCAGCGACCCCAGGAGATGGCACCAGCTGCGACGCCCCCGATTACGTTGAAGATCCAGCTGGCAGCGACCACGCGGCGATTCAGGCTGCAATTGACATTGCTAACAGCTTCGACACGATCTACATCTGCCCTGGCACGTATGAGATTGGCACAACGCTCAATCTTGGAGTCGATGCACTTACCCTTGAAGGAGATAGCGCCGCGACGACAATCCTAGATGGCGGCGCTGTTTATGTTGACGGTGAGTACGATAGTGGTGGGACTCAAATCCTGACTGGCGAAACGATGACGGTCAGCCACCTTACCTTCCAAAATGGTTTTGCTGAACAAGGGGGCGCCATTGGCGGAGATGTTGAAGCTACCTCGGAGATTACCGTGGGCAACAGTGTGTTTACGAGCAACTATGCAGGCGGTGGTGGCGAAATCGCTGCAGGCGGTGGTGGCGCAATCGCTGCATCTACTGTCACTGTCAATGCCAGCAGCTTTGACGGCAACAGTGCGCTTATGTTTGGCGGTGCAATCGGTGCATTTACTGTCACTGTCACCAACAGCAGCTTTGACGGCAACAACGCTGGCAGCGCCGATGCCCCAGTCGCCTTTGGCGGCGCAGTTTATGCGGCAGAGGCTACCGTTACCGCGAGTAGCTTCAACAACAACAGTACAATTGGGTACGGCGGCGCAATCATGAGCGTAGAGCTTACGGTTACCACCAGTAGTTTTGATGGCAATAGTGCTGCCGGTGGCGGCGCAGTCATGTCAGGCACCCTTGACGTTTCTGGTAGCAGCTTCACGAACAACAGCGCCGATGTGATTTCAGATCTGCCAGGCGAATTTGGAGTTTTTCAGTTTTTGGGCGGTGCAATCGTTGTAGGCGATTTCTTTAGCGACACTACCACCGAGGCCACCGTTGCTTCGAGTCACTTTAGCGGCAATAGTGCCACCGGCCTTGGCGCTGACATCTGGGCGGCCGAGGGGGGTACAATCTGCGGGGTTGAGGAGAGTTCCCCTGGCGATTGGGATCATGGCGATCCAGCCGAAGGCGTATGGGAATCCGCGTGTACGGCTCCGCCGAGCGTTGGAACCACGTATTTCGTCGCCCAAAGCGGTTCCCCGGCCGCGACTCCAGGAGAAGGCACGAGCTGCGCCGCCCCCGATTACGTTGAGCTCCCAGCAGGGAGTGACCATGCGGCGATCCAGGCTGCGATTGACGGCGCAGCGATCGGCGACACGATCTACATCTGTCCTGGCACCTATGAGATTGGCACAACGCTCAATCTCGGAGGCGAGAACATCGCCCTCCAAGGGGAGAGCGCCGCAACGACGATCCTGGACGGCGGGGCTGTTTATGTCGACGGGTCGTACATGAGCGGTGGGACGCAGATCCTTAGGAACACACTCGACGTCATCGCCGCTCGCCTCACGTTCCAGAACGGCCGGTCGACCCATGTCGGTGGTGCAGTTTCAGCGGGTAATGATGCCATCGTAACCGCGAGCACATTCGTCAATAACAGCGCCGACAGTGGCGGGGCTGTGTTTGCCGACAACGTTACGATCGTAACCGCGAGCAGCTTTACCAACAACCGTTCTGACAGCGGCGATCCATTGATTCTCTCTTACGGCGGCGCAATTTTCTCTACTTCCTCATCTTCTGTCATCGCCAGCACATTCACTGGCAACAGTGCGGCTGAGTCGGGAGGCGCAGTTTTCTCAAACACGACTGGCAGGTCGGTGTCGACAACTTTCACGGGGAATTCTGCGACAGAGGCGGGCGGTGCAATGTACGCTGGGCTTCCGGGGTTCTTGACCAGTAGTTCATTTTTGGACAATGGGGCGGCCCCCGAATACGACGTGACAATAGCGATCGTGGGCTCAGGGTCCGTGGTGGATCAAGGCGACCCTTTGGCCCTAATCAACTGCCCGGATCACTGCACCGAGCTCTACACGGAAGGGACATCGCTTCTAGCCAGCCCGGCCTCGGTGACCTGGTCAGGAGACGACGTTTATTGTGATGAGGCCACATGTACCTTTGTTCAGGCAGTCACGACACCAGCGCTAACTGCTACGTCAACCAGCTTTGATGGTGCTGAATTCACCATCACTGCGGAGTTCTCGAGCAGCGGCGGCGGTGGTGGGAACTCGAGCAGCCATAACCTTTTCGTCACGGTGCCTCGCTTTGGCACGATCACGACGCCTGGCGGGTTTAGCTGCGCGCCTACCTCGGTCAGCTGTACCCTCGTTGCAGTGCAGGGGAGCACTCTGCTGCTCAGCAGCACTCAGGCAGGCTACTCGTTGATCCGCTGGAACGGCTGCACGAGCGTCAGCGCGGGTGACTGCTTGGTTAACCTCAATGCGGATACGACGATCAGCGCAACGTACGGCTCCAGTTGGACCGCACGATTCATTCGTTACAGTTCGACGCTTCGAGCAGGGTCCGTTGCCACTGTGAAGCGAGCGTCCTCTCTCCTCCTCAGCGCAGGTGGTAACGACGTGATCACGATCACCGCGTACTCAAAGGGGGCAAAGGGGAAAGCAGAAGCGCGAATGAAGGCAATCCGCAAAGCCCTTCGCGCTGCTGGCGTAACCGCGCCGATCAGGGTTGCTGTGGTCGTCAGCGAAGACACCCCCGCCAAGCGGGCCAAGGCAGTCATCAGCGTGGTTTGGGGTCTGACGCCCTAGGCTTGCTACCATCCACGCACGAGCGGGAGTAGCTCAGTTGGTAGAGCACTTGCCTTCCAAGCAAGATGTCGCGAGTTCGAGCCTCGTCTCCCGCTCCAACTCCCTTGGGGTCTGATCCCCTTACGCGTCCGAAAGGACGGTGCGCGCCACGCGCTTAGCCAGC
>CAIZYO010000033.1 GCA_903937225.1 uncultured Chloroflexota bacterium
CGCTCTGACTCGCTCTCTCTCTTATATGGATAACTCTGGGCAACATTGCTCGGCATGCGGCGAGTATACCGAGCCGCTATCGTGGAGCGGATGACTGGTTCGATGCGCTCGCTCCTCCTCGGGACCCTGGTCTTGCGGACGGCCACGGGCACCACGGGCGCCCTCCTCGTCTTCTGGACCGCCTTCCTTCGAGATGGCGGCACCATCACCGTGACCACCGCAGACGTTGCAGCGATCTCCCTCGCCTTCTATGTGACCGAACTCGCAGGCTCGCCAATCTTTGGGATCTTCGCCGATCTGATTGGCCGAAAGCCAATCATGCTGCTCGGGCCGTTCTTTGGGCTGGTCGCCGTACTCATCACGCCCTTCGCACTCACCATCCCGCTGTTGATCGCCACCCGACTCCTTGAAGGTGCATCCACCGCCGCGAGCGTCCCTTCCATCCTCTCCTATGTCGCGGCGAGCACCAGTCACGACGAAAAGCTACGTGGCCGCGTGGTGACCCTCTTTGAAGTGGCCACCCTTGGCGGACTTCTCGTTGCTGGGACTGCGCTCGCCGGTCCGCTCTGGGAGATCTTCGGCGCGAACTCGTTCTTCATCAATGGAGCGATCTATATGGTGGCGTTGGCACTCTTCGCCTACGGGGTGAAGGATCAGCACTCGCGACCGAAGCACGCTACCGAGAACCGTCTGAAGCGGTATGCCCAGCTCTTCAGTCAGCGCGGCATCCTCCTTTTCGTCCCAACGTGGGTTGCTATCAACGCCATCGTTGGGGTCTGGGTGCCGCAGGGGCTCTACCTGCTGACCGGAAGTTCGGGCGTCCCTTCTGAGGGGCAGTTCCTCCTCTCCGGATTCTCGCCAACATTGATCACGAGCGCACTTGCGGCACTCGCCTTGGTTGGCGGGGTGGGACTGATGTTCTGGGGAAACTCATTTGCGAAGTACCGACGCACCTCCGTCCTCTTGGCGGGTGTGATCGCCTTCTTCGTGGCGATGGGCGCCGTCTGGTTCCTTAACCGCATGACGGGGAGCGAGCTACCACTGATCGCCGCACTGCTTCTCATTCTCTCCGTCTCCATGTTCTTCCTTGCGGGGGCGACCCCCGCAGCTCTCGGCTTCCTTGCCGATGTCTCTGAGCGCTACCACGCCGATCGAAGCGCGGTGATGGGCCTCTACTCCATCTTCCTCGGACTCGGCCAAGTGATCGGCACATGGGTCGCCGGACAGGTGGCAAACGTTGCAGGCGTTGATGGGCTGGTCTACTCCACCCTCGGCTTCCTCGTTATTGCAGGCGGCGCGCTGCTCGTACTCCGCCGCGTGGAGCACGAGATCCTGCCTCCACTGAGCGCCACCCATCGTGCCGCGCACGACGTCCTCTCAAACCCACCGAAATAACCCCCCCCGCAACTCCGTGTTGCGCCGATAGACTGATATGACCAGGGGAGCCCCTCTGGCCTAATGGAGGTGTAGCAATGGCTGCGAAGGTTGCAATCGTTACCGACAGCGCATCTGACATTCCACCACAGCTCGCAGCGGAGCTCGGGCTCATCGTCGTTCCGATCATCGTTTCCTTTAACGAGGAGAGCTTCAAGGTGGGCGAAGAGATCTCCATGGACGAGTTCTGGAAGCGCCTCACCGCGCCAGGGGCACCGTTCCCAAAGACTGCGGCACCATCATCCGCCGCCTTCACCGCCGCCTACGACAAGGCATTCGCGAGCGGAGCATCTGAAATTGTCTCAATTCACGTCGCCTCCAAGCTCTCCGCCACGTATCGAAGCGCGGAGATGGCGGCCACCGCGCACCCGCAGAGCAAGAACATCCACCTGGTCGATACCGCGACTGCATCGGCAGCCGAGGGTCTCCTGGTGAAGCGAGCACACCGTGCCGCAGCGGCGGGAAAGGGTGCGGCAGAGATCGTTGCGGATATCCGCGGCGTTATCCCGCGAACCCACGTGATCTTCTTCTTGGACACACTCGACTACCTGAAGGCGGGCGGGCGCATCAGTCCGGCACGTGCCGCGATCGGTGGACTCCTCTCAGTGAAACCGATCATTGACATTATCGACGGCGAAGTTGTCACGTTGGACAAGCCGCGGACAACTGCAAAAGCGCGTGAGCGCTTCATGCAGATCGTTGGCGAGTCAGCCATTGAAGAGTTGACGATCCTGCATTCGGAGGCGCCAGATGTTGAGGAGTTCCGAACGGATCTCGTCACGCGCTTCCCTGCGATTGGGGCGCTCAAGCCGGGGATCGTTCGCGCTGGCGCGGCGATCGGACCACACACGGGTCCGAAGGGCCTTGGCGTTGCGCTGATCCGCGCCTCGTAGGCTTCGCACGGGGTACCTGAGCGAGAGGAAGACGGCAACGGGTTTCCTAGGCTCGTTGTAGCCTGAGCGCGTAACGCCCCTAGGGCGGCTGACTGCGACCTCTCGCCGCAGCGGTCTGTAGAGCATGAGGTGATCAAGGATGAGCCAGAAGAGCGCGTGGGCGGTTGCCCAGCAGCAGTTTGATCTCGCCGCCAAGCGGCTGAATCTTGATCCAGGGATTGCCGCCGTGCTGCGCGAGCCGCGCCGACAACTGACCGTGCACTTCCCCGTGCGCATGGACGATGGCTCTACGCGCGTCTTTGAGGGCCACCGCGTCCAGCACAACCTCGGTCGCGGCCCAGCCAAGGGGGGCATTCGATTCCACCAGGACGTAAACATTGACGAAGTGAAGGCGCTCGCCATGTGGATGTCGTGGAAGTGTGCCGTGATGGATCTTCCGTATGGCGGTGGCAAGGGGGGCGTGACCGTTGACCCGAAGCAGCTCTCGATCGGCGAAGTTGAGCGCCTGACGCGCCGCTTCACCACGGAGATCGCAGTGATCATTGGGCCGGAGTCAGATATCCCCGCGCCTGATGTGAACACAAACAGCCAGACGATGGCCTGGATGATGGACACCTACTCCATGCACGCGGGACACACCGTCCCAGGCGTCGTGACGGGGAAGCCGATTGCGCTCGGCGGCTCGAAGGGTCGCAATGAGGCGACGGCACGTGGCGCGGTCATCTGCGTCCGTGAAGCTGCGTCAAAGATCGGCCTAAATCTGAAGGGGGCGACAGTTGTGGTGCAGGGGTACGGCAACGCCGGCTCCATTGCCGCGAAGTTGATTGCCGACCTTGGCGCAAAGGTGATCGCCGTCTCTGACAGTAGTGGTGGTATCCAAAACGCAGCGGGGCTCGATCTCGCCGCGGTTGACGCGCACAAGAAGAAGACGGGGAGCGTGGTCGGACTTGCCGGCGCAACGCCCGTCTCTAACCAGGCGATCCTTGAGATTCCATGTGACGTGTTGATTCCGGCGGCGCTCGAGAATCAGATCACCGCAGAGAATGCGGCGAAGATCAAGACGAAGATCGTTGCTGAAGCGGCAAACGGACCAACCACGCCAGAGGCGGACGACATCCTCTTCGCCAACGGCGCGATGGTGATCCCTGACATCCTCTGCAACGCGGGCGGCGTCACAGTGAGCTACTTCGAGTGGGTGCAGGACCTGAATCGCGACTTCTGGGAAGAGGAGGAGGTCAACCTTCGCCTGGAGAAGAAGATGGTGCGCGCATTCCATGAGGTCTACGACATGGCACAGGAGCAGAAGAGCCACCTGCGCACAGGTGCCTACCTCCTCTCCGTGAAGCGTGTTGCCGACGCGATGAGCGTCCGCGGCATCTACCCATAAGCGGCGGTCGTCTCGCGCGGGTCTCGGTACGGGGCTGCGCGGCGCGGCGCGGTAGGATGCATCGATGACCGGCCTTGATCACGAAGAGCGCTTCCTCTTTCGCGAGGAGATCCTCGCGCTCGCTGGTGCGCTCGGCGACCCGACCACGCTCGACAACGTGGAGGACCTCCTTGTTGACCTGATCACCTCCAGTCACTTTGACGCAGAGGTGGTGACCCTTGAGCGCTCGCTGCAGGCGATGCTGGGTCAGCGACAGGGGGCAACGCTCGTCAATGCGCTTACCGCGGCACCCGAGGCGTTCAATGAGGTGCATGATCTGCGCCTCCAGCCAGAGGTGCTGGAGCGGCTCACCAGCTGGCGGGCTCGATTCGGTCTCGCAATTGATAACGCGCTCAGCTTCCTCTCCAATCCGGACGGCATTCAGGGTCACAATTTCACCACCCAGGTGGCACACGGTGACGATCGGCGCGCACTTCAGGGTCGACTGACATTTGTGCGCTACAGCAATGAGTCCGAGTTCTTCATTGCCGACGCCACCGTCTTCCTCTCCGTTGCTGCAGATGTGCTGGATAAACTCGGCACGCACATCACACGGGAAGATGTGGACCCAGAGGTCGTCTCGCGGCTCGGCGATGCGGTAAAGCTGATTGAGCGGCGCACGGCGCCACGCGGCGAGGAGTAGCGCGCATGGCCGACGGCGCTCGGCAGATCTTCCTTGCCGCAACCGGGCAGAACCGCGGCAAGACCACCGCCTCGCTCGGACTATTCGCCGCGTTTACGGAGCGTGGCCTGAAGACGGCCTTCATGAAGCCTGTCGGGCAGCGCTGGATCATGCTTAACGGCGCGCCCGCCGATGAAGATGCGGCACTGATGCGAGAGGTCTTCGACCTTCCCGACCCAACACACCTCCTCTCGCCCGTGCAGATTCCTCGCGGCTTTACCCGTCGCGTGATTGAGGGCGAGGTGGTGGAGGACTTCAGCGCACGAATCCTCGACGCGCAGGTAGAGATGGCGAAGGGGCGTGATCTCATCCTCCTTGAGGGGACTGGACATGCAGGTGTCGGCGCGGTCATCGGACTCTCCAATGCAGATGTTGCGGCGCTGCTCGGTGCCCCAGTCATCATCGTGAGTGAGGGCGGGATCGGTCGGCCGATCGATGAGATCGTCCTCAACGCTGCGCTCTTCGCTGCGCGCGGTGTGGAGGTTGCAGGGGCGATCGTCAACAAAGTCAACTTGGAGATGGAGCCACAACTTCCTCGCCTCCTGGAGAAGGGACTGGCGCGCCACAAGATTCCACTCCTCGGCGTACTTCCGTACCGACAGATCCTCTCCAACCCAACACTTGCGATCATTGAGGACGGCCTGCAGGGGGAGACGATCTGGCCGGGGCGCGACATGGATGCAATCATCGGGCGCGTCTCTGTGGCCGCGATGCAGCCGCAACATGTGATGGAGCGCATTGGTGCGGACGCGCTCGTCGTGGTGCCAGGCGACCGTGAAGACGTGCTCGAGGTTCTTGCGCAGCTCTGGTTGAGCGGCGAGGCGCATCCGAATCGACCGCTCGGCTTTGTTCTGAGTGGCGGCTACCGGCCGAGCCCGCGCATCATTGACTTGCTCCGCAAAGCCGATCTCTTCACGGTGCTGATGGAGGGCGACACCTACACGGTTGCTTCAAAGGTGCACGACCTTCTCGTCAAGACGCATCCTGAAGATGTGCGCAAGATCGATGAGATCAAGAGCCTCGTCGCCTCCGCACTCGACATTGATCGCATTCTCGGTGTGTCGCGCCCGGTCCCTTCGCGCTAACTCCGCCGTTCGGCAAGTAGTCGTTCATCAATGAGACGCACCCCTTCAACGGTCACGGCGATCGTGAGGAGCCCCTCATGTAGGTGCGCGTCGTCTGGAAGTGCCTCGAGCGTCTGAGGGTCGGCTAGATCCAGATACTCCAACGTCAGTGCGGGCTCCTGAATGAGCACGCCTAGCGCCGCACCATGCACCTGGACGACGCTCGTTGCGCCAGCTGCGAACGCATCACGCGCCGCGTCAAGCGCGCGCGGAACTGCGACCGCAGCCGCTCGGCCGGCGGGGGAGAGGCGCACATTGCGCGAACTCAGGGCGAGGCCATCGGCGTCGCGCACCGTTGGCACACGACGGATGCTGACCGGTGGCGCAGAGGTGCGCCGCGCACTCATCCACTCCACGACGCGCAGCTGCTGCGCATCCTTTTCGCCGAAGTAGGCTCGGTCGGGCTTCACGAGATCAAAGAGTCGTGAGACCACGGTAGCGACGCCAGCAAAGTGCCCCGGCCGCGCGGCCCCTTCGAGACGCAGCGCGAGCGGGCCTGGGTCAACGGGCGGCATCGCCTCATCAGGCGGGTAGATCTCTGCATCGCTCGGATGGAAGAGCACATCGGCGCCATGTCTCTCAGCGAGGGCGGCATCTGCGTCAATCGTGCGCGGATAGGCGGCGAGATCTGCTGGGGCGGAGAACTGCGTTGGATTCACGTAGATGGAGACGACGACCGTTGCGCACTCCGCGCGCGCTGCGCGGATCAGCGCGGCGTGACCGGC
>CAIZYO010000034.1 GCA_903937225.1 uncultured Chloroflexota bacterium
CTTGACGACCTTCCCTTCTAACGAAACAACCGAACAACCACCACAAAGTTGAGAGGAGAGCAACATGGCTGAGGCACCAAAGCGATTCAAGAAGCGTGAAGACAAGTTTGGCGCAGCCCGACGTCGTCGGACCTGTTCATTCTGCGGTGACAAGCGCGGCGTGATCGACTACAAGGAAGTGAACCGGCTCCGCCGCTTCATTTCTGATCGCGCAAAGATTGAACCACGACGAAAGACAGGGAACTGCACGCAGCATCAGCATGAGCTGACCGTTGCCTTGAAGCGTGCACGCCAGATGGCACTCCTTCCGTACGCCCCACAGCACCAGGGGTAGCACCTGGTGGTGCTGATCGCGGCCATCACGGCCGCGGCTGCCCTCTACGGAACGATCGCAGGGCTCGGCGGAGGAATCATCATCGTGCCGGCGCTCCTCCTCACAGGAGTGGCGCTCTCCACGGCGACGCCGTTGAGCCTCGCCGCCGTCTTCGTTGGTGCGATCGCCGGACTCCTTCCTGCGGCACGTCGTCGACTGATTGATCGCAGCGCCCTGTTCACGCTGGCGCCAGCCGCGCTCATCGGCTCAGCGCTCGGTGGAGTTGCGGCACAGCGACTCCCTGAGGAGCCGCTCCTATTGGTGTTTGCGCTGATCGCTGTGGCGGTTGCACGCGACGCTCTCCTCCCTGACCGACCCACGTCAACAACACGAAACCAACACCGAACGGGGCAGCTGATGCTCGGAGGGGGGGCGGGCGGTTTTTTCAGTGGTGCGCTCGGCATTGGTGGCGGCGTCTTCGTAGTCCCAGCTGCTCGCCGTTTTGGGCCGATGCGAATTGAGGCGGCAACCGCTACGAGCGTTGCGGTGATCGTTGGGTCGAGTGCGATCGGCGTCTTCTCCAACCTCGCGACAGCGACCACTGTCGGGGCAGGCATCACGCCGTCTGAACTCCTCGCAGCAGGGATCGGTGCCGCCCTGGGGGGCTTTGCGGGAGGACAACTCAGCCCACGCGTCCCAGAGCGTGCGCGATCACTCTTGATCGCAACAGTCGCCGCTGCAGCGGCTCTCGTTGCCTTGATGCGCCTCGTCGCGTAGGCTGCTTCATAACGCGGCGCAAGTGCCGCCTAGGACCTTCCGGGCTAGGAGGCTGAGATGGCGAACGAGACGAAGGCTGCACTCGCATATTTTGAGGGAGGGTTCCGCCCGCTCGCAGATGCGAAGGTCAACGTGATGACGCACGCCTTCCTCTACGGGACGGCCACCTTCGAAGGGATCCGTGCCTACTGGAATGCAGATCAGGGCGAGCTCTATGCCCTCAAGCTGAACGAGCACCTTGAGCGACTCCGCGCATCATCCAAGATCTTGATGATGAACCCGCTCCCTGAGGTTGCAGAGCTTCGGACGATCATTATTGAGCTGTTGCAAAAGAACAGCTACAAGGAGGACGTCTACATCCGCCCCAGCGTGTATAAGAGCACCGAAGCGATCGGAGTGCGCCTTCACGAGCTAAAGAACAACTTCTATGTGATCGCAATCCCGTTCGGAAACTACATTGATATTGATTCAGGGATTCGCTGTGCCACGGTGGCAACAAGGCGGACCTCCGATCTGGCCATCCCTGCACGCGCCAAAGTGGTGGGGAACTACGTGAATAGCGCCTTCTCCAAGACCGAGGCGATGCTCAACGGCCACGATGAGGCGATTGTGCTCACTGAGTCGGGGAAGGTGTCTGAAGGCTCCGCGGAGAATCTCTTCCTTCTGCGCGGGGACACGCTGATCACCCCGGGCCTCAACGATGACATTCTGGAAGGGATCACACGCGCCGCGGTCGTTGAGATTGCGCGCGAAATGGGGCTCAAGGTGAGCGAGCGATCAATTGATCGAAGCGAGCTGTACATCGGCGATGAGCTATTCCTCTGTGGAACAGGCGCACAGATCTCGCCTGTTATTGAGGTGGACCACCGTGCGATCGGGAGCGGGGAGATTGGTCCAATCACGAAGCGCATCCAGGAGCGATACTTCGCCGCTGTTCAAGGTCGGGTCCCTGAGTATTCACACTGGCTTACGCCGATCTACGGAACCAAGAAGGGTGGCGCGTAGCTACTCGTTCAACGTCGACAGGTCCGCCCCCGTAATGATCTGAATATCAACGGTGACCGACGGGTCATCAATCTCCACTGCGCGGATACCCATTAATCGTTCAATCAGCGCCAGCGTGACGGGAACGCGGAGCGCCGCTCCGTTGTAGACAGTCAGTCGCGTCTGCAGGAGGCCGATCTCTGGAGGCGTGATCCCGCTTGGGGCCGTCGCTTCAAGCCCGGCTTGGATCAATCGAGCCGCAAATGCGCCCGCCTCGCCTGGCCGTCCGGTTCCATTCAGCACCCAGATGCGAGCAGCCTCGCGCTCAACAGATTGCTCTTCCACTTCGTCAGGTGTTGGTTCGGCGGCAAATGCA
>CAIZYO010000035.1 GCA_903937225.1 uncultured Chloroflexota bacterium
AATAAGCCGATGACACACATCACCGTCACCGTAAGCCCGAAGGAGGCCTGATATGGGACAGAAGGTTCATCCGATTGGCTTCCGACTCGGCGTCACGAAGACGTGGAGCGCGCAGTGGTACGCGGATAAGGACTACACGAAGTTGCTGCAGGAAGACCTGCGCATCCGCAAGCTCATTGATGAGAAGCTCGCAGCTGCAAGCATCTCCAAGGTGGAGATTGAGCGCGGTCTCAACTACGTCACCGTGACCGTGCACTCGGCGAAGCCGGGCGTGGTCATTGGTAAGGGCGGCCAGAACGTTGAGGTGCTGCGCGCAGCGATCGGCGAGATCAGCGCAGGGAAGGTGAAGCTTGAGATCAAGGAGATCCGCCAGCCTGACCTCGACGCGTTCCTCGTCGCCGCCGCAATCGGTGGCCAGCTGACTCGCCGCATCGCCTTCCGCAAGGCGTTGAAGCAGGGGATCCAGCGCACGATGAAGGCGGGGGCCAAGGGCGTAAAGGTGATGGTCTCAGGACGCCTCGGCGGTGCTGAGATGAGCCGCGAAGAGTGGGACCGCGATGGGCGACTCCCACTTCAGACGCTGCGCGCCGACATTGACTTCGCCGTGTATCACGCGCCGACCACGTTCGGTCAGATCGGCGTCAAGGTCTGGATCTATCGCGGCGATGCGCCTGCGGATGTCTTGAAGCCGAAGCCGATCAGCGAGAACACGGGAACGGGGGCGTAACCATGTTGATGCCGAAGCGAGTGAAGTGGCGCAAGGTGCAGCGCGGACGAATGTCCGGCCCTGCCAAGTCGGGTCGCACCGTGGCCTTTGGTGAGTTCGGTCTCGCCACTACTGAGTGCGCCTGGGTGACAGCACGCCAGATCGAAGCGGCACGTCGCGCCATGACCCACTCGCTCAAGCGTGGCGGCAAGGTCTGGATTCGAATCTTCCCAGACAAGCCAATCACCAAGAAGCCAGCTGAAACCCGCATGGGTTCGGGTAAGGGCGCACCAGACCAGTGGGTCGCGGTGGTGAAGCCCGGCCGCATCCTCTTTGAGGTAGCGGGAATCGAGAAGAAAGATGCCGTCGAGGCCTTCCGCCTCGCCTCCATGAAGCTCCCGGTCAACACGGTGACGCTGGAGCGCGCCGCTGGCCTCGGCGATGTTGTCTTCGGCAAGAAGTTCCTCGCGAAGGTCGCCTCTGGCGTTTCGCTTGAGGAGACACCAGTTGCAGCAGACGCTGCGCCAAAGGAGCCAGAACTCGTGAAGCCGGTGAAGCCAGCGAAGGAGGATGAGGCGTGATCGATATCGTGAAGGCCCGCTCCATGAGCGATGCTGAACTCGTCCAGGCGATTACCGACGCGAAGCGTGACCTCTGGCAGGCGCGCTTTGAGCTCTCCACACGCCAGCTGAAGGACACCAGTGTTGTGACCAAGTCACGCAAGAGCATTGCGCGACTGCTGATGGTCCTGGCCGAGCGCCAGGCGAGCCAGAAGGCGTAGGGGGCAAGATGACGGCGAAGCAAACGGGCCAGCGAAAGACGCAGACGGGCAGGGTGCTCAGCGATGCGGGCGACAAGACGATCGTGATTCGTGTTGAGCGCCTTCAGCAGCACCCGGTCTACAAGCGCGTCATTCGTCGCACCGCCAAGTTCATGGCCCATGACGAAGAGAACAGCGCAAAGGTCGGCGACCTCGTGACGATTGAAGAGTCACGACCACTCTCCGCCCGAAAGCGCTGGCGCTTGATTGAAGTCCTTGAGCGAGCCGAAGGGGGTGCACTGTGATTCAGACAGGGACCCGCCTGCGCGTGGCCGACAACTCAGGGGCCAAGGAGATCGAGTGCTTCCGCATCCTCGGCCGCTCGCGTTCAACCGTGGCTGGGGTGGGTGACGTGATCGTTGCCGCCGTGAAGCAGGCGACCACGAACGCAGGCGTCAAGAAGGGCGATGTGGTGAAGGCGGTGGTCGTGCGCACGGTCAAGGAGATCGCACGCCCCGACGGCAGCTTCATTCGCTTTGACGAGAATGCCGCCGTTCTCATTGCCGCTGACGGAAACCCGCGCGGCACGCGCATCTTTGGGCCAGTGGCACGAGAGCTTCGCGACCGCGACTACATGAAGATCATCTCGCTCGCGCCGGAGGTGCTCTGATGCGTTCGGAATACCAGACCAGCACCGTGATCCGAGTCGGCGACACCGTGGCGATCCTGAGCGGTAAGGACGCAGGGAAGCGTGGCACCGTTGAGCGCCTCGTCAACCCTGGACGCGTCGTGGTCACCGGCGTCAACATCTCCAAGAAGCACCAGAAGCCGCGCCAGAAGATGAGCTCCGGCTCACAGACGCCGACGGTGGATAAGGGCGGCATCCTGGAGATCGCCAGCCCACTTGATCTGGCGAAGGTTGCCCTCGTCTGCACAAAGTGCGACCGACCGGTGCGCATCAAGATGGCGGTAGCTGCGGACGGGAAGAAGTCGCGCCAGTGCAGCCGCTGTGCCGCCACGATCGCCCACAAGGAGGTCTCCAAGTGAGCGGCACCATGAAGCAGCGTTACGTGACCGAGGCGATCCCAGCGCTGAAGACCGAGTTTGGCTACCAGAACGCCATGCAGGTCCCACGCCTCGAAAAGATCGTCGTGAACATCGGACTCGGTGAGGCACTGACGAACTCGAAGGCGGTTGACGCTGCCGTCGGCGACCTCGCCCTGATCACCGGCCAGCGCGCCATCGTGACGAAGGCGAAGAAGTCGATCGCGACGTTCAAGGTTCGCGAGGGGAATCCAGTTGGCGCCAAGGTCACGCTGCGCGGTGAGCGCATGTGGGACTTCTTTGAGCGACTCACGCGTGTCGCACTCCCGCGCATCCGAGACTTCCGTGGCGTCTCCGGGAAGGCCTTTGACGGCCGCGGCAACTACACCCTGGGTCTCAAGGAGCAGCTCTCCTTCCCAGAGATTGACTTTGACAAGATCGATCGACTTCGAGGACTCGAGGTCACGATTGTCACAACGGCGAAGAGCGACGAGGAGTCAAAGCGACTCCTGGCCCTGCTCGGCATGCCGTTCGCGAACTGAGGGAGGCTGGTATGGCAAAGAAGTCCATGGTTCTGAAGTCGCAAGCTCCAGCGAAGTTCTCCACGCGCGCGTACAGCCGCTGCTCGCTTTGCGGCCGACCACGTGCCTTTATCCGACGGTTCGGCCTCTGCCGAATTTGTTTCCGTGAGCGTGCCCTGGTCGGAGAGATTCCAGGCGTAACGAAGTCGAGTTGGTGAGCATATGAATGTGACCGATCCAATTGCCGATATGTTGACGAGGATTCGCAACGCCTCGCGTGCGCGTCACGCCGAGGTGCTCGTCCCTGCCTCCAAGCTGAAGACAGAGATGGCTCAGATCCTCGTTCGCGAAGGGTTTGTGGCGAGCTTCGAAGAGACTCGCACCGTCCCTGAGAACTTCTTGAAGATCACGCTGAAGTACGTGGACGGTAAGGTCCCGGTTGTCTCTGGCCTGAAGCGCATCAGCAAGCCTGGCTTGCGCGTCTATGCTGGGAAGACTGAGATTCCACGCGTGCTCGGCGGACTCGGGATTGTGATCCTGAGCACATCGAAGGGGATCATGACCGGAGCGCAGGCCCATAAGGCTGAGCTCGGTGGCGAGATCCTCGCCTACGTGTGGTGAGAGGAGCAAACTGATGTCACGCATTGGACGAAAGCCGATTACCGTCCCGTCGGGGGTCAAGGTGACCATTGACGGTCGTACGGTCACGGTCACGGGCCCGAAGGGGACCCTTTCGCGTGACCTTCCAGGAGTGATCGCCATCGTGGCTGAAGGTGACGTGCTGCAGTTGACCCGACCGAGCGACTCCAAGACCAATCGCTCGCTGCACGGCCTCTGCCGAACCCTTGTCGCGAACATGGTCGAAGGCGTCTCTGCCGGATTCCGTAAGGATCTTGAGATCAACGGCGTTGGATATCGTGCTGCAAAGAGCGGCAACAAGTTGACGCTTGCCCTCGGCTACAGCCATCCGATCGAAATCAATCCACCAGCCGGCATCAGCTTTGAGGTTGATGGGCAGACAAAGGTCGCCGTCCTGGGGCATGACAAGGAGCTTGTTGGACAGATCGCGGCTGAGATCCGCTCGCTGCGAAAGCCTGAACCGTATAAGGGGAAGGGCGTGAAGTATGCCAACGAAGTGATCCGCCGCAAGGCTGGTAAGGCTGGAAAGGTTGGTGCCAAGTGAGCCGCGCGTCTACTCGAGTCGCTGCGCGCAAGCGCCGTCACACCTCCATCCGCATGGCGGTGTCTGGCGACGCAACGCGTCCACGCCTGGCAATCTTCCGCAGCTTGAATCACATCTACGCGCAGGTCATTGATGACGAGCGCGGTGCGACGCTTGCCGCCGCCTCTACGCTTGATGCTGCTGCCAAGGGCGACGCAAAGATGACGAAGGTGCAAGAGGCCGCCGCCGTCGGCACGCTGATTGGCGAGCGCGCCAAGGCTGCTGGTGTTGCGCAGGTGGTCTTTGACCGCGCCGGATTCCGCTATCACGGGCGCCTAAAGGCGCTTGCAGACGCTGCCCGGGCTGCCGGGCTTGAGTTTTAGGAGGGCGCCGAGATGAGCCGAATCGATCCGTCGAAGCTGACCCTCACCGAGAAGGTCGTTCAGATCAACCGCGTCGCAAAGGTCGTCAAGGGCGGCCGACGCTTCACCTTCTCCGCGCTCGTCGTCGTTGGCGACGGCCAGGGGCACGTGGGTGTTGGCGTGGGCAAGGCTGGCGAAGTTCCAGAGTCAATCCGCAAGGGGACCGAAGATGCGAAGAAGCATCTGATCAAGGTTCCCTTCCTTGGCACCACCATTCCGCACGAAGTGCACGCTGAGCACACCGCGAGCCGCGTCATGTTGAAGCCTGCATCGCAGGGTACGGGCGTCATCGCCGGTGGCGCAATCCGCGCGGTCATCACCGCGGCAGGGATTCACGACATCCTTTCGAAGGTCTATGGATCCTCGAACCCAGTTAACGCCACACGTGCCGCCATTGAAGCGTTGAGCCAGCTCCGCACCGCGGCGCAGATCTCAGCGGCACGCGGCAAGCGCGTGCGCATCCGAGTCGGTGGGCAGCAGGAGACCAAGGAGGTCCACAATGGCTGAGAAGCTGCTGAAGGTCACCCAGGTCCGCAGTGAGCTCGGTCACGTCGCCCGCAATCGCGGCACGATCCGCGCGCTCGGTCTCGACCGTATCGGCCACAGCAACATCCTTCCGGATAACGACGCGGTGCGCGGAGCGATCCGTCAGGTACGCTTCCTCGTAGAGGCCGTGGAGCTTACGGGCGCCGAGGCCGAAGCGGGGGCAAAGGTTGTTGCCGCCAAGAAGGTGAAGCATGCGAAGCACGCCAAGAAGGCAAAGGCAAAGGCGAAGGTGAAGAAGTGAAACTCCACGATCTAAAGCCAGCTGTTGGTTCGAAGCGGAAGCGCATTCGCGTGGGCCGCGGTATTGCTGCGGGTCGCGGAAAGACCGCGGGCTACGGCACGAAGGGTCAGACCTCGCGCAGCGGCGGCAGCATCCCAGCCTGGTTCGAAGGTGGACAGACGCCGATTCATATCCGCATCCCAAAGCTTCGTGGCTTCCGCAACGTGCTCCGCGTGGAGTCGGCGGTGGTCAA
>CAIZYO010000036.1 GCA_903937225.1 uncultured Chloroflexota bacterium
CACTCGCCGAAGCAATACGGGCCGTTGACGAGGCACTTAACCCGATCACCAATCTGCTCGCAAGCGACCCCGACCGCGCGCGAACGCTACTCGTCAGCGCAACAGAGAAACTTGTGATTGCCGAAGCGGGTGGCGCTGAAGCATCAGAGATCAACGCACTTCGCGAACGAATGGGACCGCCGCTCGACAAGCTCTTCCTTCTCACTCGCGCAACAGTGTTTGATGTGTTTGACTTCACTTCCGCAACGGTGCCCATCAAGATCACCGCAATCACCCAAGGGCCAGACGGATATAGCTACATCCTTGATGATTTCTCGGGAGCGGTATACCGAGTGGATCCGGCGGCGCAACCAAACCCGCGCGCAACCGTGATCTACCAGCCCGGATATGAACTGTTTGGGAGTACCACCGGCCGCGCGCAAACCATCAGCGCGTCAGGGCCAGACATTCTTATCTTCGACGCCTCGTCCAATCTTTGGCGCTGGCGACCAGCAGACCTAAGCGGGAAGGGAACACTTGTCAGGCTACGTGTTCGCGACGGCGAGCTCTGGGGGACCGACGTAACGATCATTTCTGGATTCGCTGCTGACGAAGGGACAGGGCTGTATCGCATGTATGTGGTTGACCCCTCAGCGCGACAAATTTTGCGATACACGCCCGCTCCCGACGGGACAGGCTATCCGGCCCCGCCGACCGGATATCTGATTAACCCAACGTCGCTCGCCAGCGTGGATGCGATGGCAATCGACGGCGATCTCTACCTTGCGCAAGACGGCGCAGTCCGAAGGTATGTGGGCGGCGCCGTGGACGAGTGGGTTCCAGCGGACCCTGGCGACAGCGTGATCCGAAGCACTCCAGAGATCCGACTCATCCTCTCCGCCGGCGCGAGCCGCACTGGCGTGCTCTATGGGTGGGATGTTCGTAATGAGCGAATACTTGCGTATAGCAAGGCCTCCTCCGGGAGCGTGCTCGCGCAGTATCAACTTGTAGCGAGCGACGGTGTCGTCTCCAACATTGTCGGCGGCTACATCGCGCTTGCTCGAGATGGCGGAGCGCCGACGTTTATCTGGGCCGAAGAGGGGCGCATTCGAGGTGCGGTGCTCGGCGCAGCGGTGACCCCTGGCGCCACTCCAACCCCAGCCGCGACCGCCGCTCCCGTGATTGAGCTGCCGAGCACTCAGCCGTAACCCGCGGCGCAATCTCCGGCGCGCACGGCGCAGCGAAGGGTGGGATCATCAACGCATGGATCTTCGTCGTGCGGTTGTTGAAGGGGTTCGCGTCCAGATGCTCTCTGGAACACACATCCTGCTCCTTCGTGATGCAGAGGAGCGGAGGTACCTCCCCATCCCGATTGGCCCAAATGAAGCGAATGCGATCGCTTACCACCTGCAGGGGGTGCGTCCCGAGCGCCCGCTCACGCATGACATCGCAACGCTCATGATGAACGCGCTGGGCGCGGAGCTGCGCGAGGTTCGAATCGTTGAACTCCGAGACGAAACGTTCCGCGCACGAATGCTGGTTGCTCCATCCGGTGGTGCGGCACAAGAACTCGACGCCCGCCCAAGCGACGCCGTCGCACTTGCCCTCCGCGCCAACGCGCCAATCTTTATCTCACTCGACCTCCTTGCAGCCGAAGGGATCGTTCCCGAGGCCGCCGAGGAGGAGCGCCTCTCCCTCTTCCGAGATTTTGTGAACTCACTCGACGGTGACCAGCCGAACGATGTGAAGGGGAGCGAACCGGAGCGCTGAACTAGAGGAGCCGAACCCCCCGCGCAAGTGCACTCGCGCGGCGGAACCAGAGCGCACCACGAAGCGACCAGAAGTCACGCACCGCCGCAAACACCACGGAGGGCCGAGCACCGCTGGCGGATCCGGCAACGCGCGGGAAGTGCGGAACACCGACTTCAACCATCTGCACGCCACGCGCCCGCAGCTTGATAAGCAGCTCTGCGGAAAAGAACGCCCCGTTCGATGCAACGGCAACGCCGTGCAGCGCGGTGCGAGGGAAGAGCTTCATCGCACAGTCCACATCGCGCACCGGGAGGCCAAACCAGAAACGATTCGCGAGGCGATACACCGCGGCGTAGATCTTCCGTAGCGCAGGGTCGGCACGCTTGATGCGGTAACCGAGTGCAACCGTTTCGTGATTCGGCACCGCTGAGATGAGCGCTGCAAGATCTGTAACACGGAACTGCCGATCCCCATCGGTGAAGGCAATCCATTCGTAGCGCGCGCCACCAAACCCGGAACGGAGCGCCCCGCCATACCCGCGATTTATGTCGTGTCGAATCACACGGACAACGTTCGGGTGGGCCGCTTCAAGCCGCGCCGTGACGGCAGGTGTTGCATCCGTAGAGCCGTCATCAACAAGGATCACCTCATACCGCTCAGCGAGCGTAGGGAGTGCGCTCAGCGCCTCGGCAACAAG
>CAIZYO010000037.1 GCA_903937225.1 uncultured Chloroflexota bacterium
GCCGTGCGCGGTGCCGATCAACTGCACGCCGCGCTCGGCAATGGTGCGCGCGGCAATAGCCTCCGCCTCCGTACCAATCTCGTCAATGACGATCACTTCTGGCATGTGGTTCTCCACCGCCTCAATCATCACCAGGTGCTGACGCTCAGGAGCACTCACCTGCATGCGACGTGCCTTACCAATTGCAGGGTGTGGGATGTCGCCGTCGCCCGCGATCTCATTTGAGGTATCTACCACCACCACGCGCTTGGAGAATTCAGAGGCGAGCACGCGCGCCGCTTCGCGAAGCATGGTCGTCTTCCCTACGCCAGGTCGCCCCATGATCAGGATCGACTTCCCTGACTCAATGTGGTCGCGCAGGATCTCAATCGTCCCGAAGACGGAACGCCCCACGCGACACGTGAGACCCACCACGCGATCGGCGCGATTCCTAATTGCAGAGATGCGGTGCAGCGTTCGCTCAATACCGGCGCGATTATCTCCACCGAAGTCGCCAATGCGCGAGATGACCCACGAGAGATCCTCTTCTGTCACCTCACGCTCCAGTAGCGTCACATCGCCGGAGGTGAGTCGCGCCTCAGGGCGGCGACCGAGATCCATGACGACTTCAAGAAGTCCGTCACGCCCCGCCGCAAGCTCTTCGCGCGTCGAGAGTTCGCGAATGCTGGCAACGATCTCCCCCGGAAGGCAGTCGAGGAGAAGGTCGAGATTGTCGACGATCGCCTCTTCCTGCACGACCGTGGGCGCCAGCATGGGGCTGGTGCCGTCGTGTGGGGTGTTGGCAAGGCTCATTGGAAGAATCCTAGCGCGACGGCCAGCTGCGTGGAACGGGCTATCCGATCGCGGGAACCATCCCTGGCGCAGTCACCCGCGCCCGGGCGTCACGGACGGCGAGTCGGAGATCGGCGATCTCCTCAAAGCCGTACTCGCGCAGTGCAGCGCCGACTCCCGACTCGTAACTGCGCACCACGGCGAGGATCGCTCCGCCTCCTGTCCCTCCCTCTGTTGCACGTGCCGAAATCTCCGCAAGGCTCGCAGCGATGATTGGGGCGACGCTGACACCCGGGAGCGTCGTGATCCGCATCGAGTGCGGGTGCTGCTCTCCCGGCTCGCGCGCAACTCCAATGTGGACCCACCCATTAAGTTCGCCCGCGTCACCATCAACAACAAAGGCACTCCCATCTGCGAGTCGAAGGAGTGGACTGATGCTCGCGCGCGGTGCCCACGCACCCGTCGTCGCCCGCTCCCAATCCCGCGCATCCGTGAGCTCAATCCGCGCCACGGCGGGTGGCGTGACTCGCGCCATCAGTTGCGCAATCGGCAGTGCGTCACTCGAATGTGCTGGCCGAAGCGTGGAGGCTGGGCCGCGCACGCTTTCTAGGTCTGGCAACGTTGCTGCGCGGCCCGGCTGCAGTGCATAGAGCGTCTCGCGCGCGTACACCTGAAAGCCTGCCGCGCCGAGGAGCGCGAGTGTTGCCGCATCCTCTCTACACGCCGTGTGAATTCTCGCCACGCCATGCCGACCCGCTTCACGCACGACGCGGGCAAGGAGTCGCGCGCGCGCCGCATCATCAACAGCGGAGAGTTCAACCGCGGTCCATTCGCCGTGCAGGTCACGCTCCACGCGTGCAAGCCCATCAAGTGTTGAGCCGCGTTGGTGCACCCAGATGCTGTCTGATGATCGGATCAGGCTGAGCGGCATGCGGAAGAGTTGGTAGAGGCTGAGAGCCGCTGGAGCGATCGGCAGACCGAGTGAACGGATCGCTGCTGGCTCGTCAGGCGACACATCGTGCGCGCGACGAGAGATCGCTACAAGCGCGGCGAGGTCAGTGATTCGTGCCAGGCGTACACGCGGTGTTGGGTCGACGATCTGCTCAGCCACGTCGCGCGTGTTGCGCCGCCTGCTCTAGCACCCAACGGTGGAGGCGCGTTTCGCCAGCGATCTCAGGATGGAATGAGATGCCAACCACGTTCCCCTGACGCGCCGCAACAATCTTTCCGTCGGGGAGCTGCGCGATCACGGTCGCCGCAGGGCCAACGCGCACGATCTCTGGTGCACGAATAAAGACGGCGCGGAGCGGCGTGGCGCCGCCTCCGGGCTTGAGGCTCTGCATGGTCAACGTTGTCTCAAAGGACTCAAGCTGACGACCGAACGCATTGCGCTGCACCTCCATGTCAATAAGTGAGAGGACGGGTGTGTCGCCATCGGTGATCTTGGTGGCGAGCAGGATCGCGCCTGCGCAGGTACCAAGGATTGGCGCGCCGCTTGCGGCGAGTGCCTTGATCGGTGCAACAAGGTTCCAGCGCTCATAGAGCTTGCGCATGGCGGTGCTCTCGCCGCCTGGAAGGATTAGTCCAGAAACTCCCTCAAGATCTTCGGGGAGACGAACCTCACGAGTGAGCGCGCCGATTGATGCGAGTGTGTCGAGATGCTCTCGGAAATCTCCCTGTACCGCCATCACGCCAATCACTGGCGCAGCGCTTCGACGCTTCGCGCCGGCCATCGGCTACCAGCCGCGCGAGGAGAGTCGCTCCGATTCCGGGATCGTGCGCATCTCAATCCCCTTCATCGCCTCGCCAATTCCAGCAGAGACCTCGGCAAGGATGGTTGGGTTTGACCAGTGAGTCGTGGCTTGCACAATTGCCGCAGCGGTCTTCGCCGGGTTCTTCGCCTTAAAGATTCCCGAGCCAACGAAGACGCCGTCTGCACCGAGCCACATGGAGAGCGCCGCGTCTGCTGGTGTGGCGATCCCACCCGCGACAAAGTTCACCACGGGGAGTCGACCCGCCTTCACGGTGACCTTCACCAGCTCATACGGGACGCGCATCTCTTTGGCGGCGGCGCGGAGGCGCTTCTCGCTCTGCCCCTTCAACGCCTCAATCTGTTCACTGACGGTCCTGATGTGCCGTACCGCCTCAACAATGTTTCCCGTCCCCGCTTCGCCCTTGGTCCGCATCATGGCTGCCCCTTCGTTGATGCGTCGTAGCGCCTCGCCGAGGTCCTTGCAGCCGCAGACAAACGGAACGCGGAACTCATGCTTATTGATATGGAAGCGATCGTCCGCTGGTGTCAGCACCTCCGACTCATCAATGTAGTCAACGTCGAGTGCCTCAAGGATCTGCGCCTCAACATGGTGCCCAATGCGCGCCTTCGCCATGACAGGAATTGAAACGGCGTCAAGGATTCCCTTAATCATGTCTGGGTCGCTCATGCGCGCCACGCCGCCATCGCGACGAATATCAGATGGGACGCGCTCCAGCGCCATCACGGCAACCGCGCCCGCCTCTTCGGCGATCTTCGCCTCCGCGGGTGTCACCACATCCATGATCACGCCGCCCTTGAGCATCTGCGCGAGTCCGCGCTTTGTGGCCCATGTGGACTTGGCGACCTTCGTTTTGGCTGGTGCGCTGCGCTTCTTCATGGGCTGATTCTGGCACAGCCCCTGATACCCTTCCCGCATGAAGCCACTCCTGATCGCTATTGAGCCTGGTCCCACGCACGTACTCCGAGCAGGATTCACTGGTCCAACCCTCCAGCACGGGGTCGGGCACTGGACGGAGGCGGTCGAGCGCTTCGGCGCCGCATGGGAGGGCGAAACGCTTCTTATAGGGAACGCCGCGCCGGAGGCGCTCGTTGGCATCAGTAGATTCCGATCAACGTCGACCATCCTCGAAGATCGCGAGCGCCCGATCTGGCTCAAGGCGCGGAGTCGGATCGTCCGACTCCTTGATCCACTCCTTGCAGGTGAATCAGGTTCCCGGATGGTGCAGGACGAATGGGATGGGACGGCGAGCCCAGCACTCGCCGAGCTCCTTCTTGAAGAGGTTGGCTCGCATCCAGACACCACAATCTTTATCCCAACGGCGATTCCGATCACCGCAGAAACCGTGATCCGAAACATCGAAGCACTCCGTCACGCCGCGGGCCCAGCGGGGAGACTCCGACTGCGGATTCGATTCAGTTCGCAAGGTCACGAGCGGCGCGGGCTGCACCCTAGTTATTTCGCGCTGCAACTCGCGCGATGGAGCGAGCGGGCGGGGGTCACCGACCTGAGATTCGGAACGGAAGTGGAATCAATGGCTGCACGGTACTCCCAAGAGTCGGGCCTTGATGTGGCATGGGTTCCGTGGCCGAGTGAGGTCACCAACTGCTCCCCACAACGTCCCCTCTCGGGCGGTGATGGCACTCCGCATGTCTACATCTACGCGAGTCGACCAGAGCAGGGGAGCGGCCAGAGCGCGGCGATCATCGGTGCGCTGCGCGACGCGCATCAGGATCGCCTTCGATACACCGTACAAATCGGATCAAAGGGGAGAAGCGACGCACCGAAGCTGATCTCCGCATTGGAGCAGACGCCAAGCGTGAAGGTGAGTGGCAGCGGACTCCATCCAGCCGAGCTGCACGCGCAGTTTGCAGATGCGTCGGTCATTCTTCTTCCATACGACGTTCGTCGCTATAAGGGGCGAGGCTCCGCGCTGATGTGGGGCGCCCTCGATCACGGCATTCCGCTGATCGCGCCAGCGGGAACTGGGTTCGGAGATGACATCGCGAGACATGAGATTGGGCTCACCTACCGCCACCAGCGGGAGATCCCGGCGCTCGTGGGTCGCATCCTCACGGAGCGCGCGCGCTTCCACGCCGCGATCGCCCGCTATCAGGAACATCGTGCCGCCGCGGTGCGCGCCTACTTCGGCGAAGACGAGCAACTCGCGTAAGATCACGCCCATGAGTGAGACGCCAACGGCATCGGAGGGAGACCAGGAGCGTCGGGTTGACGACCTCGCCGCGGCGCGGCGTGAGATCCCACGACCGCTCGCGGGGAGCGGTGGTCTGATCAGCAGCATCAATGTCTCGCACCCTGGTGGCGTCCCGAAGCGACCGATCGATCGCACCGTCATTACAACGCGCGGGCTGATTGGTGACGGACAACGCACCAAAGAGCCGGTGCACGGCGGTCCTGAGAAGGCGGTCTGCCTCTTTGGGGTTGAACAGATTGCGCGCGTGAACGCAGATGGGCATCACCTCTACCCAGGCGCCATTGGCGAGAATCTCACCGTCAGCGGCCTCGACCTTGGCGGACTGCGCGAAGGTGACCGACTGCGCATCGGCTCAGCAGAGAGTGGCCCGATCATTCAGTTGAGTGAGCCCGCCGCCCCCTGCAAGAACATCGCAGGGAGCTTTGAGGACTGGCGGATTGCGCGCGTCAGCCACAAGGTCCGCCCCGAAGACTCGCGCTGGTACGCACGGGTGCTGCGAGAAGGCCCGGTGGTCACGGGCGACCGCATTGAGCTGCTCGGCGCGGCTGATACGATCGGGTAATGAGTAGCGAAGTCTTGATCCTCAACCAGGACTACGAGCCGCTGAATGTCGCCTCGCTCCCGCGCGCCTTCCGGCTCGTGCTCGGCGGCAAGGCCGAGATCCTCGCCGAAGGCGAACCGATTCGCAGTGCATCACGCAGTTGGACGGCGCCATCCGTGGTGCGCCTTCGACACCGCGTGCGTCGTCCGCGACCACGCGCCAAGTTGAGTCGCAAGGAGATCTTTGCGCGCGACAAACACGCCTGCCAGTACTGCGGTCGCGCGGGCGTCTCGCTCACGATTGATCACGTAGTGCCGAAGAGTCGCGGTGGCGACTCGTGGTCATGGGAGAACCTGGTCACCGCATGCATGTCCTGCAATCACCGCAAGGGCGACCGACTCCCTGAGGCGGCAGGGCTGCAGCTGCGCCGTCGTCCGTATGAGCCGCGCTGCGACGTGTACGCCATCTTCCTCCCCTACCTGCGACACGATGCCTACTCCGCATGGCGCGACTTCCTCTTCATTGGAGAGGGCGTAACGGCGAGCGGCGCGTGAGCCACGAGGCGGCACTCCGCGCCGCCGCTCCAGCAGACGTCGCAAGGCTGATGGGGCGACTGCACTCCCACGGTTTCGCTGCGTACGTCGTTGGTGGCGCGGTGCGCGACGTGCTCGCTGGACGCGCGCCAGCCGACTGGGATCTCGCAACAAACGCGACGCCGGATCAGCTCCGTGCCGCCTTCCCAGATGCGGAGTACGAGAATCGCTTCGGTACGGTTGGCATCCCTACTGGAGTTGCCGTCCGCGAAGTGACCACCTTCCGCACGGATGGTCCGAGTAGCGACGCACGGAGACCAGATGCCGTGAACTTCATCAGCAGCATCCACGGCGATCTCGCCCGGCGCGACTTCACCGTGAACGCCATGGCGTTCGGCCTGGCAGGCGACGAGGGGGGAGACCCTGTAATCAACGGCGCCTTCGTTGATCCGCACGGCGGACGAGAAGACCTTGACGCACGCGTCTTGCGCGCGGTCGGTAACGCCGCCGAGCGTTTCAAGGAGGATGCGCTGCGCACCCTTCGCGCCGCTCGGTTCGCCTCCCGTTTCCAACTCACGATTGAGCCGGTGACCGCTGCGGCAATCCGCGACGCCGCAGGGCTCACGAGCGCGCTCTCCGGCGAACGGATCGGCGCAGAGATTGAAGGGATCCTTGCATCAGCGCACCCAGAGATTGGTCTCGCGGCACTGCACGACCTTGGTGTGATGCGCGTTATTGCACCCGCACTCAATGAGCGTTGGAGCGAGGGGCTCCCGCAACGAGTGGCAGCGATTGGTGCCCCTGAAAGTTCCGACGCGCCTGACCCGCTCGGGCGACTCGCCGAACTTCTTGTGCCGATCTCAGACGACGAAGTTGCTGAGCAGATCTTGACAAACTGGCGCCGCCCACGCGCGACCATGAGCGCCATTGCGCAGGTGCGTGCCGCTGACCGCGCGGCGGCGGAGGCGGAGCGCGGTGCGATTGATCATGTGGAGTACCGCGTCCACGTTGCAGCGCTCACTGGCGATCCGCGTGACGCGGCACGCCAGATTCGAAGACGGCTCGCCGCAGAGCGTGCAGCACCAGGGGCAAGCACTCTGCTCGCTGGTTGCGAGCGTGCGGATGCGCAGAACACTCCTGCACTCCCAGCGGAACTCGCGGTAGATGGCGCAGAACTTGCACGCGAGATCGGCGCCACTCCAGGCGCATGGATCAAGGAGGTGCAAGCCTCGCTGCTGATTTCCGTGGGCCGCGGCGAGATCCTGAATCAACCGGCCGCGCTCCTTGCTGCGGCCGAACGCGCTCATGCGTCAAACGAATAATCTGCATCACGCCCCTAGAATGACCCGATGAGCGAACGAGAAACGTCTGTCCTCCTCACCGGTGGCGCCGGATACGTTGGCGCCGCCACCGCCGACGCCCTCCTCGCTGAAGGACATCGCGTCGTCATCCTGGACGATCTCTCCAGCGGCCACACCGACACCATTCCGAACGAAGCCTCGTTCAAGACAGGGAGCTACGGCGAAACGGACAAGATGGAGGAGCTGCTCCGCGACGCACGCATTGACGTCATCGTGCACTGCGGCGCCAAGAGCATCGTGGCCGAGAGCGACGAGCACCCTGACCGTTACTTTGCGAACAACGTCCAGGCGAGCCTGAACTTGCTGAACGCCGCCTGCAACATTGGGGTGAAGCGCATGGTCTTCTCCTCCAGCGCCGCTGTCTACGGAGCACCCACCTCGAGCACGATCAACGAGGCGACAGCGCTCGCCCCAGTGAACACGTATGGCGCAACAAAGGTTGCGTTTGAACTTGCGTTGCGCTCATTTGCCGACGCCTATGAGATGCAGTCGATCTCGCTGCGCTATTTCAACGTTGCAGGGAGCACGGAACGTGTTCGCGAGCGCCACGACCCCGAGACGCACCTCCTCCCCCGCCTCATCCACGCGGCCGAGAGTGGCGAGCCGTTCTTCATCTATGGCAACGACTACGCGACCCCAGACGGGAGCGCGCTCCGCGACTACGTCCACGTGGCAGATGTGGCCGCCGCAAATCTCGCCGCCGTGAACTACCTCCTTCGAGACGGCGCACCGACTGGACATAACGCGGTCAACATCGGCAGTGGCGTGGGCACGAGCGTCAAACAGGCGATCAGCGCCGTTGAGCGCGCAACCAAGCGCACCGTGAACGTTCAAGTTCAGCCACGTCGCGCAGGCGATCCGCCGCGACTGATCGCAGACATCACACGCGCCGTTGCACTCCTCAACTGGCGACCGCGCCAGAGCGAAACCACGCGCATCATCCGCAGCCTGATCGGCTGACCTTCAGCCTGATCGGCTGACCGTCAGCCTGATTGACTGAGCCGCGAAATCAGCCTTCGCGCTTCTCCGGCACCGCTTGCAGCAGGTACATGCCGATCAGCATCGTCACCAACAGCGTGAGCAAGCCGAGCTGGTACGCCACCACGCCGAACGGTTCAAGAAGAAGAGCGACGGTTGCTCCATAGAGGAGTCCGCCGATCACTTGTGAACCCTTCCCCACAAGGCTGTAGAGCCCGTAGAACTCTCCAAGCTTGTCTGGTGGTGAGAGGCGCAACATCAAGATGCGATCCGCTCCAGCGAGTCCGCCGAAGCCAAATCCAAGCACCACACCGGCAACGATGAACGGGATTGGTGAGATGAAGAGCGCACCGATCACCAGTGCGATCGCCCAGAGGGTGAGCACCATCCGGAGCGTGGTCTTCGGTCCGCTACGATCCGTCATGCGTCCCCAGAAGAGTCCGCCCACCACGGCGGTCGTCGCGAGCGCAACGAGCACATAGTTCGCTTCTCCTTGCGAGAATCCGACCGCTTGCACGGCAAAGACCGCCATGATCGAGATCACGGTGTTCTGAGCATCGGTGTAGAAGAATCGCGCAATTAGGAACCGTCGCAGCCCTGGATACTTTCCAAGTTCGCGGATCGTCTTTGCTGTAGAAGTAAGGGAGAGGCCGCTTCCACGCGCCGCACGCGTTGCAACGGGGACTTCACGAATGAAGATGAAGATCGGCAGCGCCAAGATGGCAAAGAGGAGCGGCGCCACCACGAACACCTGCTCCACGCTGAGGCCACCAAAGAGGATGATCACGCCGATCAACACCGTCCCAAGGTAGCCAAGTCCGTTCCCAAGTCCGGAGACCCAGCCGCGATTGGCTGGGGTGCTCACGATCTTGATGGTGGCGTCGTAATAGACAAGTGCGGACTGGTAGCCGAAGTTCGCCACGCAGAAGAGAACCACGCCAAGTGTCACGGGAACCGAAGGGATCAGGATTGCTGGAACGATCGCGAGTGCGGTAAAGAAGAGAAGGTACGGAAGCCGCCGACCGGTCCGGTCTGACAGAGCGCCGATCGCTGGAGATACAAGCGCGTTCACCCCAACGGAGAGAGCGATGGAGATCTGGAGCCAGAGGTTCCCTTGTGCCTCACCGAGCACTCCTTCGCTCGTCAAGTAGAGGCCGATCGCGTAGGAGAAGATCCCGTACGACCAGATCGTGTTTGCAAGGTCGTAGAGCGTCCATGACGCGATCCATGTCGCCGGAACGGTGATGCGGACGCCGCCCGCGTTTGCGCGTGTTGCCATCTCGTGACCCTCCCTCGCAGTCGGGTCGTGATGGGCTCACAACTGCCGCGTGCCCTCTGAGGATGAACGCTCACGTGGCTCTCCGCACGCCTCGCTGCGCAGGACGCACCCGCACGAACTGAGCGTGGTGGCGGGTACGATCCCCACATGCCGAAGCGAACAACGAACCCTGCATCCACATGGGCGAAGGGGCTCGCGCGTCGGCGGCCAGCGCTTGTGAGCGACGTGTTAACGGGACTCGCAGGACTCTACGGGGTACCTCGCTGGAAGCCACGACTCGATCCGATCAGCGAACTTGTCACGACAATCTTGAGTCAGAACACCAGCGACGTGAATGCGGCACGCGCGTTCGACGCACTCCGCGCGCGATACCCAGAGTGGTCAGCGGTTGAGGCAGCACCAGTTCGCCAGCTCGCAAGTGTCATCAAGAGCGGTGGTCTCGCTGCGCAGAAGGCGCCGCGGATCAAGGCGGCGTTGAAGGCGACGCGCCTTCGCGCAGGCGACTACGACCTCTCGTTCCTGAAGGAGATGGAACCACTTGATGCGCGCAACTGGCTCACGGCGATCCCTGGCATCGGCCCGAAGACCGCATCGATCGTGATGCTCTTCTGCTTCGGCATCCCGCTGATGCCAGTGGATACACACGTTGAGCGCGTCAGCAAGCGAATCGGACTCCTCCCACCCAAAGCGAGCCTCGCATTTGCCCATGATGCGTGGCTGCACCTTGTGGAGCCGAGCCGGATGTACGAGGCGCACGTTGCGCTGATCCGTCACGGACGCGGCCACTGTGATGCGTTGCGGCCGCAGTGTGGTGGTTGTCCAGTGCGTGCGCGGTGTCGTTACGTGGATCGACGCGCGCCGTAGGGAGGCGTCAGGTTCGAGACCAGCTCACTCGTTCAAAGCGCACCGCGTCGGGAAGTCCCACAACTTCAACGGCCTCCCCTGTTCTCAGCGCGAGCTGCGCACCGCCCCCTGGCGTTTCGGGATCGTGTAACGCCGCGATCCGTGCATCGTGCGGCCCCTCTGCATGCGCAAGGATGCTCCACTCGCCAAGTGCACCGAGCCCCGCAACAGTCCGAATCGGATGACCGCCACACGTGCATGACGCAGCGCGCCGACCGAGCGCCATCGCAGAGGCTGAGTCCGCAACCACGGTCAAATCCGGGAGCGCAATCCAGCGACGAAGTTGCGACGCGCGCAGGGGATCTTCGGCAAGCAGTGTCGCGTCGCCTCCGCAGAGAAAGATGGTCCCGCGCAGCGGATCGCCACTGCCAGGCGACAGGATCTCCACCGCGCTGTTGCGTTGACCAAGGAGGGCGGCCAGCGTCTGCGCCTGGCGCAGATCGTGCGAGGCGAGTGATGCGAGGTGGAGTGGTGCTGGCGCGGTTGCGAGCCAGTCGAGTGCCTCGGGCCACGCGTCTGCCCGAAGCCCGAGTCCGCCGCCAGAGAGGATGAGTCGTGCCACCCACTGATCCTAGCGGCGACTCGTGCGCCATACTGCGCGCATGAGCGAACGAGTTGCACAGGGTCGCATCGTCTTGATTGGGTCCGGCGAGATCGGTCCCTCCATGGCGCCCATGCATCGCGCACTTGTGGCGAGCCTCCCCGCGCGCAGTACGCCACCATCGCTCGTGGCGCTTGACGGCTCGTACGACTTCCAGACAAACCGCGCCGAAATGGGGGAGAAGATCGCCGTCTTCTTCCGCTCCAAGGTTGGCATTCCAACAACGGTCGTGGGTCTTCCAGAGACCGAACGCCCCGGCGCAGACCTTGCGCCCACGGCGTTTAGCGCCACACTCGCGGCGCTTGATGCGGCAAACATTCTCTTCCTCGGACCAGGATCGCCATCACGCGCCCTCTACCGCTGGGCGGGGACGCCGATCGTGGATCGTCTCGTGTCACGCATTCACGCCGGTGCCACGTTGATCACCTCGTCAGCAGCAGCCGCAGCGAGCGGTGAATCTGCAATCCCCGTCTATGAGATCTACAAGGCGGGCCTCCCCGCGCACTGGCTTACTGGCCTCAACCTCGTCGGCACGCTACTCGGCGTTCGCGTTGCGATCGTGCCGCACTGGAACAACGCGGAAGGCGCAACTCATGACACATCGCGCTGCTTTATTGGCGACGTAAAGTTGCGAGAACTCGAGCGCGCGCTGCCAACTGGTGTTGCAGTTCTCGGGATTGACGAACATACGGCACTCTCCATTGACTTCGCAACGGACGTTGTTGCGGTCCACGGCAAGGGGGCGGTAACCATTCGCATCCCTGGGGCTGGCGAAACGGCGATCCACAGCGGCGCCACGGAGTCGGTCTCAGCCTTCACCGCACGCTTCCCCACCAGCGGCGCGCCGCGAGCCTACGAACCAGCGGCTGCGGCAGCGCCATCAGTATCTGCGCCCCCACTGCCAGCAGCACCATCTCCGCGGGACCTGCTCGCTCCAGCCGTTGAGCGTCTACTCACCCTCCGCGCAGCGGCACGAGCAGAAAAACGATTCAGCGATGCTGATGCGATTCGCGACGCGATCGTGGCGCTCGGTGTGGAGCTGTCTGATCAGGCGGATGGTGTGACCTGGAGCGTGCGCGCTTAGCGCGTGAATCGCGAGAAGTAGGCACCAATTTTGCGCTGCACGCCGCTCGGCATCAGCCCGAGGAAGCGCGCGGAGATCGCATTGACAAGGCCAGGAACCACAAGTGCGCGACCCGCCTCCACCGCATCAAGTCCAGCGCGCGCAACGAACTCCGCGCTCGTCAACATGAAGCTCGGCTGACCGGCGGTGGGCGAGAGACCACCTCGACTCTGAAAGCCGCTCGGTGTATAGCCGGGCGCTACGCAGGTCACGCGCACGCCATGGGGGCGTGCCTCTTCGTGCAGCGCCAGCGTGAAGCTGCGCACGAATGCCTTGGTGGCGGCATACGTGGTGAATCCAGGGAATGGAAGGAACGAGGCAGTGGAGGCAACGTTCAGGATTGCTCCGCTCTTCCGCGGGGCCATGGCGATCAGCGCCGCTCGCGAGAGTCGCATCAGTGCGTTGACGTTGACCGCAATCTCGTTGCTCTCACCTGCGGCATCAAGTTCGGTGATCTTGCCGAAGCGGCCGTAGCCCGCGTTGTTGATCACCA
>CAIZYO010000038.1 GCA_903937225.1 uncultured Chloroflexota bacterium
AGTCCACCCATGAAAATATTTTGGCTGCCAATGCCTATGCTTTTTACCAAGCCAAAGCAATTCGCCAAACTTCGTTGAAATTGGCCGCCACAGACTTGGAGTTGCAACTGGCCCGCGAATCCTGTTGTCCCCGCCTCTTGGATGAAGATCCCTGCTGGGGTCGTGGCACCTTCAGAGCTCGGGGTGATCTTCTTCCCCACCTGCTTCATCAGCCCCTTGAGTCGCTCAAGGTTTCGCTCGGCGATTCGATTCAGCGGGTCGAGTGCGAGCGTTGCCTGATACTCCTTCTTTGAGCCGGCAAGGTCGCCGAGTTCCCAGAGGCACTTCGCCAAACGGTTCTGCGCCTCAATGCGCTCCTCTACCTTGATCTCTGCAGCGAATGCGAGGACGGCGCGATTCTCATCCGCCGCATCCTGCCAACGACCCTCTGCGGCAGCCTTCAGTGCGGCATCTGCGTGGTCACGCGCTGCACGGGTTGGCTTCTGGGTTGGGCTCTCGTTGGCGAGGGTCATGTTCAACTCCTTCACTCATGGCGCGCTGCAGATCGGGCGCTGCGCCGCTGGGGAAGGATAGCCGATCGTTAGAGGGAGACCCCGATCCAGAGCACGGCGACCGCTGTGGCGAGCACGAGGAGAAGGATCTCAAGGATGAGTCGGGCATCGCCACGCTCCCCTTCAGGGGTGGCGGCCCAGAGCTCACGTGCATAGAAGAGGACGGCGAGCCCCGCCGGACCAGCGAGTCGCGCGGCGCCGAGCGCCGCAAACACGATGGAGGCGAGCCCATTGATTAGTGCCGCACCGAGCGCATCGCGCACGATGCCGCTCGTTCGCTCACGTCGCAGGCTCGCCATGCGACCGGCAAGGAGTCCCGCGGCGATTGCAGATCCGATCCCCACGGCAAGGATGGCGAGTGGCCCCACGGCGTCGGGTCGCGCCGAGGGCGTCCCAGGGACGCTGATCACGCCAGGGACGAGCGCCGCAACACCAATTGAAGAAGCGAAGAGGATGAAGGTGGAGACGGCGAGTGCGCCGACGCGATCTCGATGCGTGGCGCCGCCAGGAATGCGACGCACGCGCAACTCCCAGATCACCACCGCACGCAGAAGCAGCGATCCAATCACGATCGCCGCGATCAGGCCAACCCCTGTGGGCACAAGACGCGCCGCGCCTGCAGTGGCAAGGCCCATCAGTCCGGCGAGCGGGATTTCAGATCCACGTGGAAGGTCTCGGGCGTCCGCGCGCCGCACCGCGTCGACGCCGACCGCCGCAAGGATGGCGGCTGCAGCACCTGCGAGGACGGTGGCGCTCCCCTCACTGAAGTGTGCGATCACGGCGGCAACCGCAACGGCGATGATTGTCTCCGCCCACGGACGGGTCAACTCGGTCTCGCCAAACTCCGCGGTGGTATCAGCGAAGGCGGCGAGCTGCTTGATGTTGAGGCGTCGGGACGTGCGTTGCCTACTCATATGCTCCTCCGTTCAGCGCAAGGGTAGCGCGCCGAGGGCTGCCCCGCGTAGACTGCAGACGAACCTGCCGACTCCGGCGGGCCCAGCATCGGAGGGCACGATGCTCCATCTCTCGCGACTCATTGGACGTCCCGTGCGCGACAGTGGCGCAGATGCAATCGGCGCGATCGACGATCTGATCGTTGCCGTTGGCACGAGCCACCCACCCGTCACGGGCCTTGTGGTGCGCACCGGCCGCCGCCGCATCTACCTCCCGTGGAGCTCCGTGCAGCGACTTGATGCGACTGGAGTACGGCTCAGCACGGAGCGCATTGATATCGCGCGATTCACTAAGCGCAAGGATGAGATCCTGCTGAAGGCCGATCTCCTTGATAAGCAGATCGTGGACATTGATGGCCGCAAGGTGGTGCGCGCGAACGATGTGCTCCTTGACTTCGTTGAAGGGGCGATGCGCCTCGTCGCCGTGGACGTTGGTGCCGCCGGACTGCTGCGCCGCCTCGGACTCCCGGACAACTGGATTCAGCGACTCTCCGGCGGACGGTCACGCGTCGCTTCGTACATTGATTGGGAGGATGTGGATCCGCTCGGCTCAACGATTGCGAGCATGCGCCTCAAGGTGCCGCACGCCGGCCTCTCCGAACTACACCCTGCCGACCTCGCAACGATTGTCGATCAGCTCACGCCGCGAGACCGCGCGGACATCTTCAGTTCCATTGATGAAGAGGTTGCGGCGGAGGCGCTTGAGGAGTTGGAGCCTGAGACGCGCACCGACCTTCTTGAAGACCTTGAGCCAGAGCGCGCCGCTGATCTCCTTGAAGAGATGAGCCCCGACGAAGCGGCCGACGCGGTTGCGGATCTTTCACCAATGAGCCGCAGTGCAATCTTGCGCCTGATGGCAAAAGAGGAGCGCGAAGATGTGAAGGAGTTGCTCGCGCACCCAGAGATGAGTGCCGGCGGCATCATGACCACAGAGCATGTGGCACTCAAGCCGAGCGCCACCGTGGCGCAGGCGCTCGCCTCCATTCGCCGACTTGAGCCGGATGCAGATGTTGCGTACGCCGTGTTCGTTGTTGATGCAAAGCGACACCTACTCGGTGAGGTGACGCTGCGCGACCTGGTCCTCGCCTCGCCATCAACCAAGGTTGCCGATCTCATGGAGGACGAGCCGGTGGCGGTGGAGCTCCTCGCCCACGCTGAAGAGGTGGCGCGTGTCGTCACTCGCTACGGCCTGATCACCGTCCCTGTTGTTGATGAGAAGCGTCGACTGATGGGTGTCATCACG
>CAIZYO010000039.1 GCA_903937225.1 uncultured Chloroflexota bacterium
CGCACTTGCGTCGTCGCAGAGTGATCGACCGATCAGTCGCGAGACGGTGGCGGTCGGCGAGGTTGGACTTCTCGGAGAGTTGCGCCCCGTGGCGGGACTTGGGCGAAGGCTCCGCGAGGCGGCGCGCCACGGGTTTACGCGCGCGATCGTCCCTGCACCTCGTCGTGGCGTCACGCCAGAGCCCGCCCCTGACGGCCTGAAAGTGATCGCCGTGGCGACGCTCCGCGAAGCGATCAGTGAGGCGCTCGATGCTGGTTGATGTCGTTCTTGTTGCGGCAGGTTCGGGGACGCGAATGGGCGGCACCGACAAGTCGCTCATCAACGTCGCGGGCGCGCCGCTCCTCCGCTGGTCGCTCGACGCGCTACAGGCACACCCATCTGTTCGCCGCGTGGTGCTCGTCACCGCCGCAGAGCGCGTGCACGCGTACGGATCGCTCGGCTGGATCCCTTCGAAGGTGACGCAGATTGCCACGGGCGGTGACAGCCGGTCCGCATCAGTCCTTGCGGGTCTTACCGCACTCCGTGAAGGCCCTGGAGATCGCGCGGACGTGATTGCAGTGCATGACGCGGCACGCCCTGGACTCTCTCGCGAACTACTTGACCGACTCTTTGCTGCATGTGGGAGTGACGCGTCAGCTCCAACACTCCCGCTGAGTGACAGCATCGTGCAGATCCAGGGCAAGGATTCGGCCCGGGTGAGGGCGGGATCAGTTCCGCGTGAAACCGTTGCCGCCGTCCAGACGCCGCAGTGCTTTGCTGGCCAGCATCTCGATCGCATGATCAGTGAGATCGGCACGCTCCTGGCGAGCGACAGCCTGCCAACCGATGAGACGAGCGTCCTGGAGCGAATCGGCGTGACCGTGCACCTCGTTGACGGCGACGCACGACTTCGCAAGTTGACCGACTCGAGCGACCTCCCCGTGATGGAGGGGCTCCTCTCCTCAGGCGCGAGCAGCGTTGGGGGTCGCCTTACTGAGATTGCGAACGTGCTCGGAGCGCGCGCGAGCCTCGCCTCCCTGCGCGTCGGCTTCGGTGACGATGTTCATCCGGTCGGGACCAGTGGAGAGTTGCGTCTCGGTGGCGTGCACTTCCCTGAGAGTCCAGCACTCACCGGCCACTCAGATGGCGATGTGGTGCTTCACGCGATTGCGGACGCACTCCTTGGCGCTGCGAATCTCGGCGATCTCGGCCGCTTCTTCCCCGCTACCGACGCAACTCCGCGCGGAGTGGATAGTGGCGATCTGCTGCGCGAAGTGGTGCAGCGCACGACGGCCGCAGGGCTCACCCCGCACTGGATTGAACTGACGATCACCGCGCGCAGCCCGCGGCTCGCTGACCGACTCCCAGAGATGGGGGAGCGGATCGCAGCGCTCGTCGGCCTCCCGGCCAGCTCCGTGAGCGTGAAGGCCTCCACAGGTAACCTGATCGGCGACGAGGGGGCGGGTCGCGCGGTGCGTTGCACCGTGCTCCTGCTCGCCGAGCAGCGAGGTGCATAAGTGACGAAGGGGGAGGCCGTGCTGCAGTTGCGAGACACCCTCTCTGGCGCCACGCGTCCGTTTGTGCCGCTCAACCCAGATCAGATCGGCATCTACTCGTGCGGCCCTACCATCTATGGACCGGCGCATATTGGAAACTTCCGCAGCTTCCTCTTCGCCGACCTTCTCGTCCGCTGGCTGCGCGCGAGCGGACATACGGTGCGCTGGGTGGTCAACCTCACGGATATTGATGACAAGATCATTCGCGCGGCGGCCAAAGAGGGGGTAGAGATTCGCCCCCTCACCGATCGTTGGGAGAGCGTCTTCAGGTCCGACATGCAGGCACTTCGCATGACAGAACCAGATGTGATGCCACGCGCTACCGAGCACATCCCAGAGCAGATCGCGATCGTGGAGCGTCTCCTGGAGAAGGGGCACGCATACAAGACGGAGGACGGCTCCATCTTCTTCCGAATCGCCTCATGGCCAAGCTACGGCACACTCGCACGTCTCGATCCTGAAGCGATGCGGGTCGGGGAGCGCGTGGAGGCGGACGAGTACAGCAAGGATGACGTGCGCGACTTCGTCCTCTGGAAGGCGGCGAAGCCTGGTGAGCCATCGTGGGAGGCCTCAATCGGTGCGGGTCGACCGGGCTGGCACCTGGAGTGCTCGGCGATGAGCATGCGCTATCTCGGTGAGAGTTTTGATCTCCATACGGGCGGCATTGACCTTGTCTTCCCGCACCACGAAGACGAGATTGCGCAGTCTGAGGCGGCCACAGGGAAGCGCTTTGTGGGGACCTGGCTGCACTGTGCACACCTCCATGTGAGCGGTGACAAGATGTCAAAGTCGCTCGGCAATATTGCGCGCGTCAGTGATCTCCTTGCGGAGAGGGTTGAGCCGCGGGCACTGCGACTCGCGCTGATCTCCGCGCACTACCGAACCTCGCTGAACTACACGTCCGATTCACTCCCCGCTGCAGTTGCGGCGATCGAACGCCTTGATGCCTTTGATGCTGCGTTGAGTGCGCGCGCGGCTCGCGGTGCTGATGCGCCTGGAGGAGTGAGTGCCGAAGTTGTGGAACTTGCTTCAAGTACGCGGACACGATTCGCCGCGGCAATGAACAACGACCTTGCTGTTCCTGAAGCGCTCGCCGCGCTCTTTGATTTCATTCGTGAAGGGAACCGACACCTTGATGCGGAGTGCAGCGCTGCGAGTGCGGCCGCACTTCGCGAGACGCTGCAGTCGCTGGATCAGACGCTCGCCCTCCTCCCCGCAGCCGTCACACTTCCAGCTGGCGCTGAGGAGCTGCTCGCCGCTCGCGTGGCCGCGAGAGCCGCGCGTGATTTCACCGCGTCGGATCGACTCCGCGACGAGCTTGCCGCCCTCGGCGTACTGGTTGAAGATTCGCGCGATGGTCAGCGTTGGCGCATCGCAGGTTCCAACTAATGGACGAAGAGCGTCGCCCCCCGCGACCAGGCGCACGCCCTGGCCAGGGTTCCGCACCACGATTCGGCGTGCGTCCACCAGCACGTGGTTGGACCCCACGCCCCGACGGCCCGCGCCACTGGGCCTCCAAGCGCACCATTCCGGCGCAGGCGCTCGCACTTGTTGGACCCGACCAGGAGTTGATCGCGGGGCGTCACCCGGTTGAGGAGGCGTTCACGGCTCGTCGTGAGGCGATCAAGCTCCTCGTGGTTCCACAGCGCCGCGCCGCACTGCAGCAGGTGGTGTTGCACGCCACCACGCTGCGCATCCCCATCATCGAGGTTGAGGGGGCGCTGATCGGCCAACTCGCCGGGTTCGACGGACACCAGGGGATCGCGCTGGTGGTTCGACGCCGCCCAGAGGTTGCCCCAGAAGAGATCCTGGCGCGAGCGGTGAGCCGCGGAGAGCCCCCATTCATCCTGGCCCTCGATGGGGTGGAGGATCCACAGAACTTCGGGAGCCTGATCCGCAGCGCCGAGGCGGTCGGGGTCCACGGCATCCTTATGGCGACGCGTGGCTCGGCCCCCCTCTCGCCGGCCGCGATCAAGGCGAGCGCTGGCGCCGTGGAGCACCTCCTTGTCTCGCGGGTGGAGAGCCTTGCCGACGAACTCACCGCCCTCCGCCTACGAGGGATCCGCGTGGTGGGCGCCGAGGCAGAGGCGGCCCAGGATCACCGCAGCGCCGACCTTCGGGGGCCGATCTGCCTCGTGATCGGGAGCGAGGGGAAGGGGCTCTCCCCAGCGATTCGCCGCAGGATCGACCTCTACGTCCGCATCCCCATGGTCGGGAAGGTGGCGAGCCTGAACGCCTCCGTGGCCGGCTCGATCCTCCTCTTTGAGGTGCTCGGGCAACGCCCCGCCGCGGCACAAGGCGTGCCACCGACTTCGGCCGCCTCCCCGCTCCCCGCGGGCGACGAAGAGGCCAGCAAGTAGTCCTTACGCCGCTCCTTCTCGGGGGGCTGAGCACGGCGCTGGTTGACCCGAGTGGGTGGGGGCTCTATGCTGACGGCTCACCGACGGACCGCAAGGTATCCCGACGTGGGCGCCGACATAGCTCAATTGGTAGAGCAGCGGTTTTGTAAACCGCAGGTTCCGGGTTCGAGTCCCGTTGTCGGCTCCAGCAATGGGTAGGTTGAGCAGGTGGTGAGCTCCGCTGACTGTAGATCAGCCGTCTTTGACTGTGGGGGTTCGATTCCCTTCCTGCCCACCACACACTTGGAGATAACGAAAGAAGAGAAACGAGACGAACGGACGCAACGGACTGGCCCACGTAGCTCAGCTGGCAGAGCACGTCATTGGTAATGACGAGGTCACCGGTTCAAGTCCGGTCGTGGGCTCCACCACTTGGTGGAAAGCGGAATCGTCGACGCTGATCGCGACGGTAGAGAAGACGGAGACTATTCGAGATGGCAAAGGGGAAGTTTGAGCGGTCGAAGCCGCACGTCAACATCGGTACGATCGGGCACATCGACCACGGCAAGACGAGCCTGACCGCCGCGATCTCGAAGTACCTCGCCTTGAAGGGGAGCGCGGAGTATCGC
>CAIZYO010000040.1 GCA_903937225.1 uncultured Chloroflexota bacterium
GCGCTCAATGATCGCCGCGTATGTTGATGGGCGACCAATCCCGTGCTTCTCAAGTTCCTTGACGAGGGTTGGCTCGGTGAAACGAGGCTCTGGCTTAGTTTGGTGCGCAACCGCCTCCACCGTTGCCACCGTCCCCTTCGAGCCCTCAGGGAGATCAGGGAGTTGTGCTTCGGCGTCTTCATCTTCGTCGTCCTTCCCTTCTAGGTAGACGGCGGTGAATCCGGGTTCAAGGGTGCGCGTGGCGTTTGTCTTGAGTCGATCCTCTCCAACACTCCAGAAGAGTGTGGTGGTTGCAGAGAGTTTGTCAGGCATCTGCGATGCGATTGCGCGGCGCCAGATCAGCGTGTAGACCTTCAATTCGCGGTCGTCGAGATAGGAGGCAACCTCTTCTGGCGTTCGATGGAAGCTCGTGGGACGAATCGCCTCATGCGCCTCTTGCGCGTTCTTCGACTTTGACGCGTACTGGCGGCCACCCTCAACGACCATCTCGCTCCCGAAGCGCACACGAATCACCTCTGCCGCTTCGCTGATCGCTTGCTGACTCAGCGTGGGAGAGTCCGTGCGCATGTACGTGATGAGACCTGTGCGTTCACCGCCAATGTCTACGCCCTCGTACAACTTCTGCGCGAGTTGCATCGTGACGCGTGAACGGTAGCCGTGCTTTCGGCCAGCCTCCTGCTGCAACGTTGATGTGGTGAACGGCGGTACTGGTCGCTGCTTCCGCGTGCTCTCGCTGCGCTCGGTGACGGTGGCACTTCCGTTCGTGATCCGTACAACTGCAGCCTCAGCTACGTCTGGCTCAATCTCAAGGTTCTCGCCTTTTGGCCCAACGAGGCTCGCTGGGATCACGAGCTCCGGGTCTACGGCGGGCCGAATGCCAAGTTCAACCGTGCTGTAGTGACGCGGGATGAATGCCCGAATGGCACGTTCACGTTCAACGACGAGTCGAAGGGCAACGGACTGCACGCGCCCCGCTGAAGAGCGTGGGGCGACCAGACGTGAGAGGAGTGGTGAAAGCTTGTATCCGACGAGACGGTCCAGAATGCGTCGAGCCTGCTGCGCATTCACCAGGTCAAGGTTGATCGCGCGAGGATGACTGAAGGCCTCAAGGATCGCCCCCTTGGTGATCTCGCTGAAGGTGACCCGGCGCCGATCCGCCTCGGGGATCTCAAGCGCTTCGGCAACGTGCCAGGCGATCGCCTCCCCTTCTCGGTCAAGGTCGGTGGCGAGCCAGACGGACTCCGCCCCCTTCGCCGCGCGGCGAATGTCGGCGAGGCGCCCCTCCTTCTCCTCAATGATCTCGTAGTGCGGGGTGAAGCCGTTCTCCACATCTACCGCCAGGCTGCCGAGCCCCTTCGCCGCCTTCGGTGCGGGGGGATCGCCCTTCTTCCGTCGCGGACGCTTCGCCGCCACACTCCCCTTTGCCGCACGGCGCGCTTTCTGGGGGAGATCGCGAACGTGCCCATACGAGGCAAGCACCGTGTAGTCAGGACCGAGGTAGCGCTCAATCGTGGCCGCCTTGGCAGGCGACTCCACGATGACCAAGTTCTTCGTCACTCCCTTACTCATGCGCGAGAGCGTAGCACCGCCCCTTCACAGACCCTCCAACGCCCCCCTCGCTGCTCAGCGAGGCCCTGGAGCGCCAGCAGGGTCAGCGCGCTCGGGAGCGCCCCCTCCACCCCTTCGCTCACCCCGAGCAGGTCCCCCTCAGTGAGCCCCGCCGCCCCAGCGCGGCCGAGGGCGTGAAGGATCAGACCGCGCAACCCGCCGGGCGTTGGCGCTGCTGCTGGAAGCGTGTCCTGAGGTGCACGGACGGCTCTGTCTTCGCGCAACGACGCCGCACAGACACGGAGCCACGCTCGTAGCCCCTGATCGTCGACCAGCAACTGCGGTGGGAGTACATCAGGAGGGAGCAGGGTGGGTTCTGCAGCACGTGCGAGCCAGGAGAGGCCACCCACGGCGCTCTTCGCACCATATGGCGCCGTGACGAAGGCAAGCGGGAGGCCGAATTCAGACGCAGCTTCAGCGGTGATGAGGGCTCCGCTCCCTTCGGGTGCCTCAACCACGATCAGGCCATCGGTGAGTGCTGCGAGGAGGCTGTTTCGCGCAACAAAACTCCATGCTGCGGGCGGAGTTCCGGGCGGCCGATCGGAAATCAGCGCGCCGGCGTTCATCATCTGACCGCCGAGCCGCCGTGCTCCCTGGCGCAGCCCCCCAGGTGCCGGACTCGGCAACACCCCAATCGTTCTCCCGCCAGCGCTGAGTGCCGCTTCATGCGCCGCCTCGTCAATCCCACGCGCCGCGCCGCTCACCACCACCCACCCTTCAGCCACGCAGGTCGCTGCGATCGCGCGGGCAGATGCAAGTCCGTGCGCACTCGGCTGCCGCGTCCCCACAATGCCAATTGCAGGGAGGCGTAACACCGAAGGGTCGCCGTCCACCCAGAGTGGGCGGCGGCGGTCTCTGTCTGGGCTGAGGCCGAGTGGAACCTGGCGGCGAAGCGGAATCTCCGCGTCACCTGGCAGGATCTTCCGCATCAGCGAGCACCAAGAAAGTGCAACGCCTCGGCAAGTTCCGACTCGCCAAATGACTCTCGGCCGCCCAACAAACTTGTGACGCAAGCGATCGTTGCGAGATGCTCCCAGCCGCGTCCGCTGATTCGATCCGTGTGCCCGCGTGCGTATGCGCGCAGAAGCATCGGGTCAACTCGTTTGGAGGTCTCCCCTTCCACTGGCAACGCTGCACGCGCCGTGGCAACCACCTCCCGTGCGGCTGTAGTTGTGAGGCCCCCTGTTGGCAGCGTGCTGATCGGAACGACCGGTCGACCGAGTCGAATACGTAACGCAAAGCGATCACGAATTGGTGCGGAGAGCGATAGGCTGCCGTGACGTCGTGCGCGGGGCGTGCAGAGACACGCTCCGCCTAAGGAATCTAGCTCGCCGCATCCGCACGGATTTCCTGTTGCAACAAGCAGTGCCGCTGCAGGAAACTGCTCTGATCGCCCAGCACGCGAGAGGCGAACCACCTGGCGCTCCAGCGGTTCTCGAAGCGCCTCAAGCGTGTCGCGACGAAACTCCCCGATCTCATCAAGGATCAGGAGGCCTCGGTGCGCCCAGGTGAGTTCTCCTGGTGTCATCCGTGGGCCACCTCCAATCAAACCTGCGACCGTGAGATCGTGATGCGGTGTGCGCAGCGGGGGTCGCGGTACTGGGGAGGGGCGACCCGCTGCTGAAGCGATTGCACCAACCTCGGTCGCCTCAGCGCTCGTGAGATCTGGCAGGATGCCGTGAAGCGCATGCGCCAACATGGACTTCCCAACACCCGGAGGCCCCTCA
>CAIZYO010000041.1 GCA_903937225.1 uncultured Chloroflexota bacterium
CGCGGCGGCGGGGAAGGTCTTCGGACGATTCCCTAAGGCCGGATGTGACGTCAAGGCGGTTGAGGAGTTCAAGGAGAAGGATGCACCCGCGGCGTACTACTTCAGCCCTGCGGCTGACGGTTCACGCCCGGGGACGTACTACGTGAACGGCTACGACCTGCCGTCGCGCTTCCTGCACGCCCTCGCACCAACCACGTATCACGAAGCGATCCCAGGCCATCACTTCCAGATCGCGCTGGAGATGGAGCTTGAGTTCCTCCCTGATCTTCGAAAGCACGCCTCGCACCTTGCAGGGAACGCCTATGTAGAAGGGTGGGGCCTCTACTCCGAGCGACTCGCCGACGAGCTCGGCCTCTACCGAGACGAGATGGAGCGCTTCGGCATGTTGCAGGGTCAGGCGCACCGCGCTGCGCGACTCGTCGTTGATACGGGCATCCACGCCTTCGGCTGGACGCGCGACAAGGGCGTGGAGTTCATGGAGTCGGTCGGCCTCCCGCGCACGGACGCCGAGATCGAAACCGATCGCTACATCGCCTGGCCAGCACAGGCGCTCTGCTACAAGGTGGGGCAGCGTGCAATTCAGCGCACGCGCAAGGCGATTGAGAAGCGCGACGGCGACAAGTTCGACATTAAGTCGTTCCACGATCACGCCATTGGGCACGGCCAGATTCCACTCCCGGTCTTTGAGGCCGAGATGCCGAACTGGGTCACGCCGAAGGCGTGACGAAGCAGGGCGGCGCTGCAGGCGCAGTTCGCGGCGTCTCCCGACGAACGGTCGGCATCCTCGCCGCGCTCGGCTCTGCTGCCGCGTGGGGTCTTGGGGCGACCACCTCGGACTACGTCCTCTCCTCAGGCATGGGAAACGACACATTTCTCGTGCTGGAGCTAGGGATCGGCTTCCTCGTGCTCATCGGCATCGGTGCGGTACGCGGTGAGCTCGGCGGCTTCCGTCATCCTGGACTCGCTCGCGCCGCCACCACGGGACTGATTGAACCGTGGGGGGCGTACACGCTCGGCAACATCGGCATCATCTTCAGTAGCGGCGCATTCGTTGCGCTCGTCTCTTCGCTGAATCCCGTCCTCATCTCGCTGCTCGCACTCCCGTTTCTCGGTGAGCGCGTAAGTCGAACCGCTGCAGTACTGATGATCGTCTCAATCGGTGGTGTCGTGCTCGTGATTGGAGGCGATGCGTTTGGCGGAACGCTCAATCCCCTCGGGATCGTCTTCGCAGTCTTTGGACTCATCTGTGCCGCTACGTATGGACTTGTATCGTCAAAACTCGTGCGAACGGTCCCTGTACTCCCACTCGTTGCTCTACAACTCCTCGTAGCCTGCGTCGCCTCTGCTGGAGTCTTCTTCATCCGCGTGGTGATCCTGGGCGGTGATCCAGGGATTCCTACCGAGTTCTCCGTCTGGGCGGTTGCCGCCGCCACCGGTATTTTCGGCGCCGCTGCACCATTCATCCTCTTCCTTGAAGCGACCAAGCGCATCCCAACCACCACCACCGCGCAGTTCGGCACACTCGTTCCGGTGATTGCGCTTATTGGCGGGGTGCTCTTCCTTGGCGATCAGCCATCTGGCTTCCAGCTGCTTGGCACCGCGATCGTGGTCGTTGCGCTCTCGGCGCTCGCGCGGTACACGCGTGCACACTGATGAAGGCGGCATCTACATCCACGTCAAAGGCCGCTAAGGCAAAGCTTTCGAGCGCAAACGGTGAGCGGCGCCGCATCGCCGACTTCCTCAAGAACGAGACGTTTAGTGGCGCGCTGATCCTTATCGCGGCAACTGCGGGAATGCTGCTCGCAAACTCGCCGCTCTCCGGTGCATATGAAAGTGTCCGCGAGCACCGTATAGGACCCGCGGAACTGCACCTTGATCTGACGGTGCGGGCATGGATTGCAGACGGCCTGCTCGCCCTCTTCTTCTTTGTGGTCGGCCTTGAGCTGAAGCACGAGTTCCAGCACGGTTCGCTCTCCAAGCCAGCCCGTGCCATCGTGCCGATCGCCGCCGCATTTGGGGGGATGATCGCCCCTGCGCTGCTCTACGTCGCCTTCAACGTGGCGGGAGACGGGGGCTCCCTCCGTGGCTGGGGCGTGCCGATGGCGACCGATATCGCCTTCGCACTCGCCGTCCTCTCCCTCTTCGGACGCAAGCTCCCGCTGACGTTGCGCGCCTTTCTTCTGACCCTCGCGATCGTTGATGACCTTGGGGCGATTGCGATCATTGCGATCTTCTATTCGGGAGGCGTCGAGCTCCCTGCACTGCTCATCTCGCTCGCCGCCGCCGCCGCCTTCTGGGCGGCGCAGCGGGCACGCGTGCGCACCCTTGCGATCTATGTTCCACTCGCACTGATCACCTGGTTCGCACTTCACGAGAGCGGCGTGCATGCCACGATCGCGGGTGTTGTTCTCGGCTTCGCGGTGCGCGCTGATCGCGACAAGGGAGAGACGCGCTCTCCAGCAGAGCGCGCGGAACGCGCGGTGCATCCGTGGAGTGCAGGTCTCGCCGTACCGCTCTTCGCACTCACGGCAGCGGGGATCAATCTGAGTGCAATCAACCTTGATGTGGCGCTCAGCTCGCCGATCTTCGCGGGCATCGTTGCCGGCCTTGTGGTCGGGAAGCCAA
>CAIZYO010000042.1 GCA_903937225.1 uncultured Chloroflexota bacterium
AGCAACGGTCCGGAACCTCTCAGGCAGATGGACCGCGCGGGGATGGGGACGCTGGAGAGCGTTGAGTGGAGTGATCCGCGCAGCGCGCCGACGGAGGAACTTGCGAACGCTTGTTGCGTCGCAGGGATGCTCTCAGGCAGATGGACAGCGGGGCACCGAGGAGGTGCCGTCATGTCCGGATCGCAGCGAACGCACACCTTTGCCGATCGCCACATTGGTCCTGACGCGTCTGAAGTCACCGAAATGCTTCGCGTGGTTGGCCACGGATCTCTTGACGCGCTGATCCACGACACGGTCCCTGCAAGCATCCTCCGCGCTGCGCCACTACAGATCCCAGCGGCGAAGAGCGAAGCGGATGTTGCCACGGCACTTCGCGAGATGGCGGCGCGCAACACGCCACTGAAGAGCTTCATTGGAATGGGCTACCACAACACCATCACGCCACCTGTGATCAAGCGCAACATCCTGGAGAACCCGGCCTGGTACACCGCATACACGCCGTATCAACCAGAGATCGCGCAGGGTCGACTTGAGGCGCTGATCAACTTCCAGACAGCAATCTGCGATCTCACTGGGATGGAGATTGCCAACGCATCGCTCCTTGATGAAGGGACTGCGGCCGCTGAGGCGGTCACGCTCGCACATGCGGTTGGCAGCGTGGCGGACGGGAACCTGCTTCTTATTGATGTAGACACGCACCCGCAAACCATTGATGTGCTCAAGACGCGCACCGAGCCACTCGGGATCGCTCTACTTATTGCGCCAGTCACGGAGCTGCTCGCGCGCGCCGCGGCACCCGCGGAAGGCGAGCGACCATTTGCGCTGCTCATCTCTAACCCTGGAAGCAGTGGCGCCGCACGCTCAATTCGTGCGGATGTTGAGGCTGCGCACGCCGCAAAACTGCTGGTGGTCGTGGCCACAGATCCACTCGCTGCGGTGTTGATGGAGAGCGCGGGCGCGCAGGGGGCGGATGTCGTTATCGGGAGCAGCCAGCGCTTCGGCGTGCCGATGGGGAACGGCGGCCCGCACGCCGCCTTCATGGCAACGCGTGATGCATTCAAGCGCTCACTTCCGGGTCGACTCGTTGGCGTCTCGGTGGACGCGGACGGCAACCCCGCATATCGCTTGACCTTGCAGACGCGCGAACAGCACATTCGTCGCGAGAAGGCCACCTCCAACATCTGCACCGCGCAGGTGCTGCTCGCAGTGATCGCCAGCATGTACGCGGCCTGGCACGGCCCTGACGGACTTCGCGCCATTGCAGAGCGCGTGCACGCGCATGCGGCGCGGCTCGCCGCGGGTATTCGCGGCGCATCGGGGCTGACGCTCCGCCACGAACACTTCTTTGATGCGATTGCGATTGAGACGGGAGGCGCCGCACGTGCCGACGAGCTGCTTGCCGCCGCCGCCTCGGCCGGATTTGAGCTGCGCCGTTTGGACGCAACCGGCCTCGGTCTTGCATGTGACGAACTCACGTCGGATGCAGACGTTGCAGTGCTTCTTAAGGTCCTTGGGGCTTCTGGTGCGGCCAGCGACGCAACTGGTGCAGCGGCCGCAGCGGCCGATTCACTCCCCGCGGTGCTGCGTCGCAGTGATGCGATCCTCACGCACCCAGTCTTTACGCTGCACCGCTCTGAGAGCGAGATGCTGCGATACATCTTCAGGCTCGCGGAGAAAGATGTAAGCCTGACGCGCTCCATGATCCCGCTCGGTAGTTGCACGATGAAGCTGAACGCCACCACGGAGATGGAGGCGATTGGGCACCCAGGGTTCGCCAACGTGCATCCATTCTCCGATCCTTCAAGACTTCCGGGGTATGCGCAGCTGACGAGCGACCTTGAGGCGTGGCTCGCGGAGATCACCGGATTCGCCGCCGTGAGTTTGCAGCCGAATGCGGGCTCGCAGGGCGAGTACGCAGGACTCCTCGCCATTCGTCGCTGGCATCACTCGCGCAACGAGACGCAGCGCACCGTCTGCCTGATCCCGAGCAG
>CAIZYO010000043.1 GCA_903937225.1 uncultured Chloroflexota bacterium
CACCGCAGGCGCCAGCGATCATCGCTGCGCTCACGAAAAGTGCCGCCAGTGCGGACTTCTTTCGCATGTTTCCTCCTTCGATCGGCGCCCGCATCCGAGCGCCGTGTCTCATGAAGCGCGATCTGCGCTTGGGCGTAGGGTATCCGATCGGCGGGGGGCTCTGGAGCACGCGGTGCGAAAGCCTTTCGCCGGGTTGCGCGAGGGGCTACGGCTGGAGGCGGCGGATCCCCCAGCCCTCAGCGAGAGGGAGGTATTCGAAGCGATCGTGCACGCGGTTCGGTCGCCCCTGCCAGAACTCCCAGCGGTCAGGGGTGAGGAGGTAGCCGCCCCAGAAGTCGGGGAGCGTCACGGGGGCGTCCCCTGGGTGGGCGGCCGCCTCGGCGGCGAGGGCCGCCTCAAGGTGGGCACGCGTGGCGATCGGTTCGCCCTGACGACTGGCGCGTGCGCCGAGCTGGCTCTCGCGCGGACGGCTCGCGAAGTAGTCGGCCGACTCGGCAGGGGCAAGGCGTCGCACTGGCCCCGAGCAGCGCACCTGTCGCTCGAGTCCCGGCCACCAGGTGCTGATCGCGGCGCGCGGGTTTGCGGCGAGATCGCGACCCTTCCGACTCTCGTGGTTCGTATAGAAGCGAATGCCGTCTGGGCCGATGCCGCGAATGAGCACCATGCGAACGCTCGGTGCGCCGCCCGCATCGGCGGTGGCGAGGGCTGCGGCGAGTGGCTCGGGGAGATTTGCAGCGATCGCCGCGTCAATCCAACGCTGAAGTTGTGTGGACGGATCGGCGTGCAGGTCGCTCTCGTTCAGTTCGCCCTGCGAATAGTTGGAGCGCCCGCCGATCGGCGCGTTCTGGTCAGTCACGGTCAGGCGAGACCCTCCGGAGATTCGAGTCGCGACTTCAGGTCGCCAAGGAACGTTGCAACAAGTGCGCCGTCAACGGCGCGATGATCGGCGGAGAGTGTGGCGGTGAGCATCTGACGCGCGACCACGGCGCCGTCGCGCACCACGGCGCGCTGCTCGCTCCGACCGGTCGCAAGGATCGCAACCTGCGGAGGTGTGACGATCGCGGTGAACTGCGTCACTGGGAAGCCACCGAGATTGCTGAGGGTGAACGTTGCGTCTGAGAACTCTGCGGGCTTCAACTTGTTCGCCTTGGTCCGCGTCACAAGGTCGCGAAGTTCGGAAGAAATCGTGGCGAGATCCTTGCTCGCGCAGTCAAGGAGTGCAGGCGCAATCAGGCCGTCGGGGATGGCGATCGCGATGCCGATGTTGATCTGGTCAACGCGCTCGAGTGTCTCGCCGCTCCATACGGCGTTGAGTGCTGGTGCTGCGGCGAGTGACTGCGCGAGTGCGCGAACGAGCCAGGCGGTGATGGTGACGCGGTCGTCGCCGCTCTTCCCTTCATTAAGTGCGTTGTTGGCGGCGGTCACCGCCTCCATCTCAATGTCTGTAGAGACGTAAAAGTGTGGAGCCTTTGACTTTGATTCCACCATGCGGCGGCTGATCGCCGCGCGCATCGGCGTGAAGGTGACCGGCGTGCGGCCGGGCTTCTCCACCTACTTGCCGTCTTCGACGAAGGCGATCACGGTGCCCACCGCCACTTCGGCTCCAGCGGGGTGCACGATCTCAACGAGCGTTCCAGCGGCAGGGGATTCAAACTCCACCGTTGCCTTCTCAGTCTCGAGCTCGCCGATCGGCTGACCAGCGGTGACGGTGTCGCCAACCTTCGCGGTCCAGTTGCCAATCTTTCCTACTTCGGTGTCGTAGCCGAGTCGCGGCATCTCTACTGGTACGCGCATCGTGCCCCCTCCTCGTTCCCTGCCTCGTTTATGCCTGCCACATTGGGCAGCGCCGCGGTGCGGCTTCCGCCCTAGTGTAGCCCCGCCCTCTGGATGTGGTCGTAGGGCCGTCCCGCGATTAACGCTGCGATTCGAGCGCGGGTTCGGTGGCAACCTCGTCGCCGTGGTGCAGGCGGGTCGCCGCGTCCCAGCCGTCGCCCACGTCAGCGGTGGCAGCCGCGACGAGGCGGAAAGCACCAGTGACCAAGAAGATCACCACATAGGTTGGATAGGCGATAGGGAATATAGCGAGCACGCCAACGCCAATCGCCTGGCCAGTGGCGAGGCATGCGGCGTTGACGGCGCCGAAGGTTGACTGCGCGCGCACCACCTCACCTGGCTCCGCGAGGCGAAGGAGTCGTTCTTGCGCGGAGAGCATGCCCGCGGCGAACCCCACCGTCACAACGATCATCACGAGGATGAGGATGATCGGCGCAAGCGGATTCCATGGGCCGGCGAGTGCGGACGACGCCATGCCAACGCCGCGAACGATCAGTGAGGTTCGGTAGAGGCGACTTGCGGAGCCGCGTTCGAGCCAGTTGCCAATGATCAGCGCACCGACGAGTGCTGCGGCCGAACCAACTGCGGAGAGGAGGATGGCGTATGCCGCCGATTGATTTAACACAACGATTGCGTAGATGGAGAGATACGGGGCGAAGCCTGCGCCGAGCGCGGAGATGGCGTTTGTGCGGATGAACCTTCGCACCGGAGTGGAGAGTGCGCCGCCGCGAACCGATCGTTCAGGGGCA
>CAIZYO010000044.1 GCA_903937225.1 uncultured Chloroflexota bacterium
GGTGTCCAGCTCCGCTCCACGACGATGCTCTCTCGGAGGCCAGGGAGCCCCCAGTCTTCCAGCCAGGCGAGCGTACGGTCGCGCATGCGTGGCTCAGCCTCGCGCCAATCGTCACCTGAGCGAAGGTTCGGCACCGGGAGAAGGATGGCAATGGAGTCACCACCCTCAGGGGCCATGCTCGGCTCCGTGCGCGACGGCGCATGGATGTAGACCGCGTTGCTGCGCGGCATACGGCGATCCCGCGTCACGTCCTTGATGAAGCCGTGATAGTCATCGCCTACCACGAGCGTGTGGTGCAACAGCTTCTCGAACTTCCTATTTGTGCCGAGGTACATCATGTGCGCGGACATCGTGGTGCGAAGTGGGCGGAGTCGCCATGGGAAGGTGTCAGGCAGGTCAGGGAGGAGGGCATCACGCGCGGTGACATCGCCGTTGTAGATCACAAGGTCTGCGTCGTGCACCGTTCCATCGGCGGTGCGAACACCAGTCGCTCGCCCGTTGCGATGGATGATCTGATCAACCTTGCTGTTGATCAGGATGCTTCCGCCCCCCTTCTTGATGATCTTGGCGAATGCCTCAATGACGCTGTAGACGCCACCCTCCGTGTACCAGATCCCATCCGCAATCTGCAGATAGGCGAGGGCAGAGTAGATCGCGGGGACGCGACTCGGATCTCCGCCAATGAAGAGCGAGTGGAATCCGAATGCCTGCTGCACATGCGGCTCTTTGAAGAACTTCCCGACCCATCCCTCGAGGAATCGAATCGCATCGAGCTTCGCCATTGTTGGGAGGAGCTTGATGAAGTCGGCAAGCTTCAAGAAGTTCTGTCGACCGGAGACCAAGATCCCCTTTCGATGGATGTCGCCAGATGCGCGCAGGAAGTTGTCGAGCTGCGCTGCATCCGCTGGTGAGAACTTTTCCATCTCCGCGCGGAGTGCCGCCTGGTCGCTCCCAAAGTCAAAGTGTCGATCTTCGCCTGTCCAGAAGATGCGGTAGCCAGGCTGCAGTTGGCGGAGCGTGACGTGGTCCGACATCTTTTCGCCCGCGGCAGCGAAGACCTCTTCAAAGAGCCAGGGCATGGTGATGAGTGACGGGCCGGTGTCGAAGGTGTAGCCACCCTCACGGATGCGCGACGCGCGCCCGCCGACTTCACCGCGTGCCTCAAGGATGGTGACCTGCCAGCCGTCCGAGAGGAGGCGAATCGCGGTAGAGAGGCCACCGAAGCCGCTCCCCACAATGATCGCTCGTCGCCCCTGTGCCATGCCGCCCCCCTTGCTCCGCTCTATGCCGCTCTATCGTACGCGCCGCAGGAGGGAGGGGGTCGGATTGACGAACCCCCCCTTGCGGGATGATGATCCCCCTCCGTGGAGTGGGCCCCGCCTGGGGCCCACGAAGCCCTGACCTGGAGGTGGACGTGAAGGCTGAAGAGATCCTTACTGGGGAGCTCGTGACCGAGTTCGACCCAGGGACCGCCTCAGACCGCGCCTTCCGCGAGAGCGCCGCACTCCCACCCGGCGGCGATGACGCCGCCGTCCGATCCGTTGATCGTGCCGCCGCCCTCCTCGTAGCGCTCGGCGACGCCGACGGTGCCGCATCGGTCACCGACCTCTCCCACGCCCTTGACCTGCACAAGTCAACGGTGAGCCGACTCCTCTCCACACTTGAGCGACGCGGCCTTGTTGAACAGGATCGAGAGAGCGGCCACTTCCGACTCGGTGTCGGCATCATTCGACTTGCGCAGAGCGCAGAGCGCACGTTAGACATTCGCACCATTGCGCAGTCAGAGCTTGAAGCGCTTGCGAAGGCGACGCACGAGACGGTGAGCCTCGAGGTCTTCGACGGAGTCGGGGCGGCGGTGGCGATCTGTCAGATTGACGGACCGAACCTGACGCCAATGCCAGACATCACTGGTCGCCCAGTGGCGATGCACGCGATCGCCGCAGGGAAAGTCCTCCTCGCATCACTCCCAGAGCGCACCGTGCTCTCCATTGCACGACGTGGCCTGGTGCAGTACACGCCGCGCACGATCACCGACCCACGTGCGCTCTTGGAAGAGTTGGCGCTCGTGCGACGACGCGGCTACGCCGTGGCCACTGGTGAGTGGGACGATCGACTCTCTGCCGCCGCCGTCCCTGTCTGTGACGCGCGCGGCACCGTGATTGCGACCGTCGTGGTGTGGGGCGCATCCTCCCGAGTCACAGCAGTGAACCTCCCGACGCTGATCAA
>CAIZYO010000045.1 GCA_903937225.1 uncultured Chloroflexota bacterium
GCCGTCTCGCCGAGCACGGTCTGGAAGTAGCGCGGAAGGAAGATCACTGCGGCGAAGAATCCGATCGATGCAAAGAAAGCCGCCGCCGCAGCTGCCGCAAATGTACGGTTTCTAAAGAGTTCGAGTGGAATGATCGGCTCCTCGGCCTTTGCCTCAACGAAGATGAAGAGGCCAAGGATCGCGAGACCCGCTGAGATGAGGCCGGCTACCGCTGGCGTCGCAAAGTCGTTTGTCTGCACGTTGGTGAGTCCAATCAGCACAGGAACGATTCCTGCAACAAAGACCAGCGCTCCTAGGACGTCAATCTTTTGATTGGCGCGACCACGGAAGGTTGGAAGCTCCAGCAAGATGATGACGATGCTGAGGAGGCCGATCGGCAGGTTCACGTAGAAGATCAAGTGCCAACTGAAGGTGTCGGTGAGCCAGCCGCCGAGGGCGGGGCCAACAAGGCTCGAGAGTCCGAACACTGCTCCGAACAGTCCCTGGTAGCGTCCGCGCTCTTTTGCGCTGTAGAGATCGCCAATGGTCGCGAGTGCGATTGGGAAGAGTGCCCCAGCACCGAGTCCTTGAATTCCTCGGAAGAGGATCAGCTGCTCAATCGTTTGCGAGAGGCCAGCGAGCGCCGATCCGAGAAGGAAGAGCCCGACGCCAGTGAGGAGGAGTGGTTTGCGGCCGTACATGTCCGAAAGTTTCCCGTAGATGGGTACGGTCACGGTGCTGGCGAGGAGGTAGATCGTGACGACCCATGTGTAGAGGTTTGCGCCATTCAAATCGGTGATGATCTGGGGGAGTGCGGTGCCAACAATCGTCTGGTCGAGCGCCCCCAAGAAGAGGGCGAGCATGATCGCAATGACGATGCCCTGCTTTGCGCGCTTGGGGAGATCCTCTCCCGCGAGGTGGCTTGCGGCGAGTTTTCCCTTCGCGGACTTCGCGGGGCGCTTCACTGCCGGGGTTGCTGCCGCACGCGTGGTGCTACGTCGTGGCGTTGCCATGGGGACCTCCTGCTTCACGCCTCTGCCACATGCTGCGGTAGTTCACGTTGCAACGATCATACTCCTCGTCTCCAAGGCTGTCCTCACGCGCTAGGGTTGCCTCATGAAGATCGGCATCGTCGTTGAGGGTCAGATGGGACTCACCTATGCGCAGCAACTCGCAATCGCGACGCGCGCTGAGTCACTCGGCTTTGATGCCTTCTATCGCACCGATCACTATGAATCCTTCCCAGGTCCCGCAGATCAGGCGACGAGCGATGCGTGGAGTGTCCTCGCGGGAATCTCCCGCGAGACTTCGCGCATCACACTCGGCACGCTGGTGAGCCCAGTGACCTTCCGATACCCCGGTGAGTATGCGAAGGTCGTCGCCACCGTGCAGGAGATGGCGGGACGGCGCGTGCACGCAGGCCTTGGTGCTGGCTGGCACGAGTCGGAACATCGCCGACACGGATTCCAATTCCCAGAGATGCCAGTCCGGGCGGCGATGCTCGAGGAGCAGCTCAGTATTGTCCGCGGCCTCTGGTCGGGCCCTGATGGCTGGTCGTTCAGCGGGACGCACTATCAAGTCAGCGACGCGCTCTTCCGGCCGAAGCCAGATCCTGTGCCGTGGATCATCACTGGCGGCGAGGGTTCGCCGCGCGGCATGCGCATCGCCGCAGGACACGCTGACGAGTTCAATCTGACCTCATCGTCGCCGCAAACTGCGCGCGAGAAGTTCGCGGCGCTTGACGCAACGTGCACCGCCGCTGGACGCGACCCCGCAACGCTCGTGCGATCGGCGATGAGCGGACTCCTCATTGGCCGTAACCGCGCCGACTATCTCGCTGGCGTTAGCCGCTTTATGGAGCGGATCGGAGGGGCTGGGGACCCAGAGGAGTATCTTGCGCCGCGACGTCCACGCTGGGTCTCAGGGACCCCAGACGAGGCGGCGACCCAGATGCGCGCCTTCCGCGACGCTGGCGCTCAGCGACTGTTGCTACAGCACTTTCTCCCACTGGAACTTGAGCCGCTCGACCTGCTCGCCGAGATCCGCGACGCGCTTTAGCGCACGCGCCTTAACGCACGAAGCCGCGTCGCCCGGCGGGACCGGTGCGGAAGATGACAAGGCCCCGAAGGGCGCTGAGTGGGACGGGTCCACCGTGACGTGAGTCACTTGAGGCGGCCGCGTTGTCACCGAGGAGCCAGAGCGCATCTGATTGGTGTGGCGCGCTCTCCAGCGCGCTCTCCGGCGCGCGGGCGACGCGCTTCACGTCAAGACGCCCCTCGCGTTCAGCGATCACGATGCTCCCCACGCGCGGCGCGCGGCGCAGCCAGGGGAGGCCGTTGGGCCCAGCGGGAAGGACAAGGAGTGAGTCGCCCGGCAAGAGCGCCGGTGCCATTGAGTGCTCAGCAACGACCGCGCGCCAGATTCGGCGCGCGGTCATCGCCAC
>CAIZYO010000046.1 GCA_903937225.1 uncultured Chloroflexota bacterium
CCAGACTTCGACGGTGAAGATGCTCCGCTCCGTGCAGTCATGGAGGCCGCTCCAGACATCCTTGACCACAATGTGGAGACGGTTGAGCGGCTGCAGAAACCAGTGCGCAAGCGCGCACGCTACGACCGCTCGCTGCAGGTGTTGGCACGCGCGAAAGAGATGTCGAGTGAGCTCGGTAACCCCGTACACACGAAGAGTTCGGTCATGGTTGGGCTTGGGGAGGAGCGCGAGGAGTTGCTCACCACCTTCCGCGACCTTCGCTCCGTTGACTGCGACATCCTGACCATTGGGCAGTACCTGCGCCCAACGATGGAGCACCTCCCACTCGTTCGTTACTACACGCCAGAAGAGTTCGCCACGCTTCGCGATGACGCGCTTGCGATGGGCTTCAAGCACGTTGAGTCGGGTCCACTGGTGCGCAGTTCGTATCACGCGCGCGATCAGGTGCCGAGCGACTCACCAGCGCTGCGGGGACGTCGTGCTCGCGACGCCGCCACCGCGAGCACCGTGCGCGGCGAGGTGGCATGAGCCCTCATAGAGCGGCGCCGAAGCGCGCGGTGAAGGCGAAGTTTGAGAAGCCACGCGGCTTCGGCACGCTGAACCCCGCAACGCCAATTGCGGAGCTGCACTGCCACCTAGGCGGCTCGGTCACTCCAGCGATCATGTGGGGGATTGCACACGCGCAGGGGATTCGGCTCCCATCCAAGGATTACTGGGCCTTCCGCAAGATGATCACGGCTGGCTCCAAGCGAACGCGCAGCTTCAACGGCTACCTCGATCTCTTCCACTGGACGGAGTTGATTCAGTCGTCGCCGATCGCGGTGGAGCGTTCGGTCTACGAGGTGGTCGCTGGCGCGTACAGGAAGAACCACATCACCACCATGGAGCTGCGTTTCAATCCGATGAAGCGCAACCGGAATGGCGAGCAGGACCTAGACCACATCATTGCTGCCGCCATCCGAGGGGCTGATCGTGCCGCGCTCGAGTATCCGGTGAAGCCTGGGATCATCCTGATCCTTGATCGCGAGTTCACGCTGCGACAGAACGAGATCATCGTGGAGAAGGCGATCGCCTGGGCGAGCCGAGGGATCGTTGGGATCGATATTGCAGGGCGCGAGAGCGCTAACTTCAAAGTGGCCGAATACAAGCGCATGTTCCGCGCTGCACGCAAGGCGGGCCTCGGCATCACCGTGCACACGGGAGAGTCGGGGCCGGTGAGCGAGATGCTCGAAGTGGTCAAGCAGTTGGAGCCGGACCGAATTGGCCACGGCGTGAAGGCGGCGGGGGATACGAAGACGATGAAGGTCCTCGCAGAGCGGAAGATTGTGCTGGAGATCTGCCCAACCTCGAACTTGATGACGAAGGTTGTCTCCGATTGGGAGGAGTTCCGCCAGATCTTTATGCGACTGCGCGAAGGGAAGGTCCGATACGCGATCGGCACTGATGGTCCTGAGATGCTGCAGACGTACATCCGCGACGAGCTCGCCGCCCTCGGACGGCACGGGATCCTCTCTGTGGCCGAGCAGGAGGCCGCCGCCGCAACCTCAATCAAGTCGTCGTTCGTGAAGGGTGCCGCTGCAGTTGCGATCCCGCGTAGCGAAGGGGCCGCGCCGCGCGTCAGCCGAGAAGAGTCGTAGCCCTACTCGCCAGCAGCGTCGCGCACGGCGGCTCGGATCGCATCAGCCACAACACCAGCGGGTACGCCTTCGGTCACCAGCACATACGGGGATGCATCCACCATCAGCAGAGCCGCAGGATCACTGATCCATTCCGCGGCACACGTATCCACCGTTGAGCGCAGCTTCTTGTAGCTCTCGTCGTTCCTGAAGCGATAGATCCGCGTCGACACCGCCTGGTCGAGCCCGCCTCCCGAGAGTTGAAACGAGATCGCCATGGGGACTAACCCTTGGTCGCTGCAGCCAGGATCGCCGCTCACCACGTTGGCGACGGAGAACTCTCGCGCCGCGAGCTGCTCAACGAGCCCATTGAAGTTGGTCGGCGTGGCCGACGGCTCACCCCGGGCATCATCTAAGACTGAGCCACACCCGCTCGCCGCGAGCATTAGGGCGGCGGTGACGAGAAGTCGAGAAGCTTGTGGTTTCATGTGCCAAGCGTACACCGCAGGTAGAATCACCTCATGAGTGAAGTCCGAGCATTTCGAGCAACGCGATACGCCATCAGCGAGGCTGGCTCAGCGCACGGTGTCCTGGACGGACTTCTAAGCCCACCCTATGACGTCATCAGTGCTGATCAGCGGCATGCGCTTCTCTCAGCAGAGCCCAGCAACTCAGTTCTTCTGGACCTCCCCCTGCGTGAAGCGGGTGAGGCTGATGGCGCCGAATACACGCGAACGGCAAACACCTGGTCCGCCTGGCGCAAGGACGGCACCCTCGTAGATGACGAATTGCCGCAGGTCTATCTCTACGAAGAGCAGCCAGAGGTTGGCAACTCAATCCGTGGCGTATTCGCCGGGATCCCGATCGGCCCATATGGACGTGAGACTGGGATCTTGCGACACGAGTCCACGCTGAGCGGGCCGAAAGCGGATCGGCGTGCACTCATTGCAGCGGTCCAGGCAAACCTTTCGCCCGTGATCTTGTTGCGTGCAGGAGGATTCAGCGAATTCGCGGCTGCAGCAGACGCAGCTTCTGAATCTGCACCGTATGCATCTGGTCGAACCCCCTCTGGAAGTGCCTACAAGCTCTGGCGCCTTACGCCAGACTCGGATCACGGTGCGGCGCTCCTTGCATGGGCGAACGGCACAGATCTCGTTATTGCAGACGGTCACCACAGATATGAAACGGCACGTGACTACGCGGAGAGTGGCGGCCTTAGCACCGCGCTCGGCCTCATTGTGGAGTCCGACCGACACGCCCCCGCGCTCTACGCCACCCACCGGATCGTTCCTGCGCCTGATCCTTCAGCGCTTCTCGCGAAACTTTCCGCCTCGCCCCTTGTTGTGCATCACACCGCCACCACGAGCGAGCAGCTTATCCAGCGATTCGCCGATGGCGCACCGACGGGTGCGGATTTAGAGGTTGGCGTGGTGACCCGCAACGGCGCGGCCCTGCTGAAACTTGATCGTGCGGCGATCAGCGCGGCACTCCCAGGGCGATCCGTCGCCTACCAATCACTCTCAGTAACTGCACTCGCCGTGTTGATTGATCAGGCGCTCGGTATTGATGCGGCTGCGGCGACCGCAGGCGCACTGCGTTATGTCCGAGGTTCTGCCGCGGCGGTGGAGAGCGCACTCAACGATCACGTGCCGAGTGCGGCGCTCCTGCTGCACGGGGAGCGACCTGAGCAGGTGGTGGCCGTGGCGGAGGCGGGGGAGACGATGCCGCAGAAGTCGACCTTATTCGCCCCGAAGCCCCCAACGGGCCTCCTCTTCCTCGCCCACGAGATCAACCGCGTCGGCTAACTCGCTGCTAGACTCTCTCCCCGCGGGCTCTGCCCGCATCTGGCGCATTCGTCTAGCGGCCTAGGACACTGCCCTCTCAAGGCAGAGA
>CAIZYO010000047.1 GCA_903937225.1 uncultured Chloroflexota bacterium
GATCCTCTCTGGCGCAATGATGCTGCGCGAGTCGCTCGGTCACGCCGATGCTGCGCTCGCCGTTGAGGCTGCGGTTGCCGCTGCGGTGCGCGCGGGCGCTCGAACTGCCGATCTTGCAGGCGGCGCGGATGCTGCGGCGCTCAAGGCGGCTGGCCTGACGCTTGTTGGCACGCGTGAGGCAACAGACCTGATTGTTGAGCAGGTGCTGAACGCCAAGGGAGGCGCGCAATGAGCGGTGCGGTGGGCGGCGAAAAGGAGCCGGTCCTCCTCTACGACACCACCCTGCGCGACGGTGCGCAGCGTGAGGGCCTCGTCCTCTCACTCCAGGACAAGCTACGCATTGCGCGTGCCCTCGATGAGTTCGGCATGCCAGCGATTGAGGGTGGCTGGCCAGGATCAAATCCGAAGGACATTGAGTTCTTCGCGGCGGCGAAGAAGATTCGCTGGGAGCGAGCCAAGCTCGCCGCCTTCGGTAGCACGCGCCACAAGTCGAACCGACCAGAGAGCGATCCGAACCTGAACGCGCTCTTGGATGCAGAGACGCCGATCGTCACCATCTTCGGGAAGAGCTGGACGCTGCACGTGGATGAGGTGATCGAGGCGACGCGCGCCGAGAACCTCGCCATGATCGCCGAGAGCATTGGCTATGTTGCTGAGCGAGGGCGCGAGCTGGTGTACGACGCGGAACACTTCTTTGACGGGTATGAGGCCGATTCCGCCTATGCGCTGGATACCCTGCGCGCGGCGCGCGACGCGGGTGCATCGACGTTGGTGCTCTGCGACACGAACGGCGGAACCCTGACTAACCGCATGAGTGAGATCGTGCGCGATGCGCGCGCGAAGTTGGCGGCAGATAAGGGTGCCCGCGACGTGGTCTGGGGGATCCACTCACATAACGATGCCGAGCTCGCCGTCGCGAACGCCCTCGCCGCGGTAGATGCCGGCGTGCGCCACGTCCAGGCCACCATCAACGGATACGGGGAGCGGGCGGGGAACGCGAATATGGTCTCTCTCATGGCGAACCTCGCCCTTAAGAGCGAGCACAAGGTGGCGGGTGCAGATCGACTCGCCGACCTCTCGACGCTTTCGCACGAGGTTGCGGAGATCGCGAACCTCGCTCCAGATGATCACCAGCCGTACGTTGGCCGTTCCGCGTTTGCGCATAAGGGTGGCGTGCACGGCGCGGCACAGGTGAAGACGCCGCGCGCCTACCAACACATTGATCCTGCACTCGTGGGGAATCGTGGCCGCCTGGTCGTCTCAGAGCTCGGCGGGAAGGCGAACACGGGGAGTCGCGCCGCAGAGCTCGGCGTGGAGCTCGCAAACTCTGGCCTCGACTCAAAGACGCTCTCGGCACTCGTCAAGGAGATGGAGGCGGGCGGCGCAAGCTACGAAGGTGCAGAGGCGTCATTCGAACTGCTCGTTGAACGCCATAAGCCCTGGTACGCCGCGCCATTCAAGATCATGGACTTCACGGTGATCGTGGAGCAGCACGAAGGGAGCGCGTCTCGCGCGCAGGCAACGGTGCGCGTGCAGGTGGGCGACGAGGATCTGCACACTGCATCCGATGGGAACGGTCCCGTGAACGCGCTTGACCGCGCGCTGCGCAAGGGGCTCGGCGCCTTCTATCCGCAGTTGGACGCGGTACATCTTGTGGACTACAAGGTACGCATCCTTGATGGTGCGTCCGCCACGGGCGCGAAGACGCGCGTGGTCATTGAATCGGTTGCTGGTGGTAACGCCTGGTCCACCATGGGCGTGGGCGAGAACATCATTGCCGCGTCGTCGCTCGCCCTCGCAGATTCGTTGGAGTATGCGCTGCTAAAGGGTGACGCCGCGGTCGCGCGCCGATCTGAGCGCAACGTCCCTGGCTCGCGCTAATGAGTGGGAACGTCCGCGTTGCGTACTCAGGTGAGCCCGGCGCATTTGCAGAGGATGCACTCATCGCCTTCTTTGGCGAATCAGCGACAAGTCTCCCCGTTGGCTCGTTCGGCGACGTTCGTGAAGCGCTCTTAGACGGGCGCGCGCAGTTCGGCATCCTTCCGATTGAGAATTTGGTGAACGGCACTGTTCGAGAAACGCTCGACTTGGTCCGCGACGGCGCGCTTGAGATTGTGGGGGAGTCGGTCGTACCCGTAAACCTTGTCCTTGCTGCGCTTCCTGGTGTCACGATTGACGAGGTGACGCGCGTCTACAGCCACGCCCAGGCACTCGCGCAATCCGAGCCGTTCTTGCGCACGCGAACGTGGCAACTCCTCTCCACATACAACACGGCGGGAGCGGGCGCTTCAATCCGTGAACGAAGTGAGCGTGATGCGGCGGCCGTCCTCTCTCCTCGAGCGGCGAAGCTGCATGGACTTGTTGAGCTTGCGAGCGGCATTGAGCGAGATCCAGGGAACCGCACGCGCTTCTGGGTGCTGCGCACCACAGGGAGCTCCGCAGATCTGAGCACCCGCACGGGTGCGCCGCGCACGACCCTACTGGTGGGGGTACGGAATGAGCCGGGGACGCTGCTCGCGGTGTTGCAGAAGTTTGCAGCGGCTGGCGTGAACATGAGCAAACTTGAGTCCCGACCGAGCCAAGGGGGCGACTGGGAGTACGTCTTCTGGATGGATCTTGACGCTGGGGCGAGTGAGCCTGCGCTCCAGGGCGTGCTCCGGGATCTTGCGGCGGTGACGAGCGAGCTGCGCATCTTGGGGAGTTATCCGCGCGGCGCAGCGCTCTAAGTGGCCACACGGCTCCGCTAGACTCCCAGCATGAAGCCACAGAAGATCCTGGTTGCCGGTTCCTGGGAGGAGTCGCCGCACCCACATGAGGTTCACTCTCCGTTTGATGGGCGCGTGGTGGGGAGCACCTTCCTCGCAAGTCCCGAGCAGATGGAACGCGCCGTAATTGGCGCGCAGGTCGGATTTGAGCGAATGCGTGCGCTCGGCGCATGGGAGCGATCCGAGATTTTGCGCAAGACCGCCTCGGGGATCAGCGCGCGCAGGGAGGAACTTGCCGCACTCCTCTCCGCTGAGGCGGGGAAGCCGATCCGCGACGCACGCGCCGAGATTGATCGTGGCGCGCTCACCTTCCGCCTCGCCGCCGAAGAGGCGGAGCGGATGATCGGCGAGACGATCCCGCTCGACCTTGCCCCATCCAGCAAAGGGCGCCTCGGCATCACGCGTCGCTTCCCAGTTGGCCCAGTGCTCGGAATCAGTCCCTTCAACTTCCCGTTGAACCTCGCCGCGCATAAGGTGGCGCCAGCGATCGCCGCCGGCTGCAGCATCGTCCTGAAGCCGCCTTCAGCGGACCCGCTGATCATGTTGAAGGTGGCGGAGATCATGACGGAGGCGGGTCTCCCAGAAGGTGCGCTCAGCGTGATTCCCACCGCGCGCGACGTTGCGGACAAACTCATTGACGACGAACGATTCCGCCTGCTCTCGTTTACTGGTTCACCAGAGATTGGCTGGAAGATGAAGGCGCGCGCAGGGAAGCGACGCGTCCTTCTCGAGCTTGGCGGCAATGCCGCCTGCATTGTGGATGCGAGTGCCAACCTTGACTGGGCGGTAAAGCGTGCACTCGTCGGCGCATTCGCCTACGCCGGACAGGTCTGCATCAGTGTGCAGCGCATCTTCCTCCATGAGTCAATCGCTGAAGCGTTTGAGACGCGCTTTGCTTCGGGCGCCGCACAGTTGAAGGTGGGCGATCCAGCCGATGAGGCGACCGATGTTGGCCCGCTCATTGATGACGGCGCGGCGAAGCGCACCCAGGAGTGGATCGCCGAGGCGGTCGCCGCGGGGGCGCGGGTCGTCTCGGGTGGTGCACCGGTGAAGGCGAGTGAGCCACGCCTCTTCGCGCCAACCATCCTCACCAACGTGCCGCGCAGCGCGCGCATCTGCAGTGACGAAGCCTTTGCCCCTGTGGTGATCCTTGAGCGCTACAGCGACTTCGCCAAGGTGATCGCGTCAGTGAATGAGAGCCGCTTCGGCTTGCAGTGTGGCCTCTTCAGCAACGACCTTGCCCATGTGCGGACGGCGTTCGACCAGCTAGAGGTTGGCGGCGTGATTGTGAATGACGTCCCTACGTATCGCATCGACAACATGCCGTACGGCGGCGTGAAGGAGTCGGGCCTCGGCCGCGAAGGGATTCGCTGGTCGATTGAAGAGATGACGGAGCTCCGCCTCCTCGTTCTCGCCGACTCTCAGTAAGCGCGCGCTGCGCGCTAGGTTGAGAGCGCGTCGGGCGCGTCAGAGGAGAGGCGTTCAAGGACCTCTTGCACCTGCTTCACGGCGCGACGCTGTCGCTTCTGGGCACTTCGAACCGCGTCACTCGCGGCATCACTCAACGCAGCAACGCTCCCTGTAATCAGAACTTCGCGATCGCCGCGTGGGGTCACCTCCCCGTCGTCCGCTGTCTCCACGCGTGCGGCAGGACGCGACGCCGGGCCTGATACCGATCCGGGGAGCGCCGCGCGACCAAGGAGTGCGGCAATCGCACGGACCGCTTCAACCGGCGCGGCCTCACCCTGCGCTGCGCTTGGTGTGCTCAATGCAGGAGGGAGCGGCACACTTCTGCGTTTGGCTCGTGATGCATCACTCATGGCTGTATTCTCGCCGATCCTTGGGCCGCCTGCGAGGAGGTTGGGTCGCGGGTGAGTGCTACGCTCGTTGCATGTCCGTCGAGAGCATTGCCCGTTCCCTCGCCTTCATTAATTGGGTGGTGCTCGTGGCCCTCGCCGTTGGCTCGCTAGCGGCGCTCCTCCTGCTCACCCATCGCGCAGAGTCCACGCGCGGCTACCGCGGATTTACCGTCTTCGCCGCGGGCGGCTGGGCCTTCCTCGCCTGGCTCGCGGACGGCGCACTCCCTGTGCCAGAGGCTGGGGCTCCGATTCAGTCGGCAGGCCCTGAGCTCGACGCGCTCCGTCGCCTCCTCCTCGTCCTCGTCGCATCACTTGCCACACTCTGGACACTGCGCATTGCCCGCGGGAGCGACGGCCGAATCGTCGGCGCGATCACCGTGGCGGTTGGTGTTGGCGTGATTCTGGTCGGGGCGCTCGGTTGGGGGACAACGCCGCTCATCGCGATCGCGCTCGCGTCACAGCTCCTCATCCTCACCTATGTCACCGGCTGCGCATTCGCCGCCATGATCTTGGCGCACTGGTATCTGGTCACACCGAAGCTTCCAGAGTCGCCCCTCCTGCTGCTCAGTCGTGCGCTTGGCGCAGGAGTTGCCGTGCAGATCGCGCTCTTCTTGATCTGGCAACTGATGGGGCTTGGCGGACTCGGTGCGGGCTGGGACTTCTTCGCCATCCTGCGACTCCTCATTGGACTCATCTTCCCAGCACTTCTCACATACGCCGGCTGGCGCACCGCGCGCGCTCGCTCCATGGAGTCGGCCACCGGCCTCCTCTACATTGACCTTGGCGCGGTGATCACGGGCACGATCCTTGCGAGCGGCCTCTTCTTCGGAGCGGGGATCCTCGTCTAGCAATGCAGGTGCGCGTCCGTCTCTTCGCGATGCTTCGAGTTCGTGAGGGTGCCGATCAAATTGAGATTGACCTCGACGATGGCGCAAGCGCTGCGCAACTCGTTGATCACTTCTTCGCCACACGGCCCGGGCTCAATTCACTGCGACCACACCTGCGGTTGGGGTTGAACGGAGTTTTAGTGGCCCGTGATGCCAACCTTTCGCAGATCCGCGTGCAGCCAGACGATGAGATCGCGCTCCTCCCTCCAGCAAGTGGCGGCTCGCGTGGGCGGCGTTCGGTAAAGATCACCGCCGCGCCGCTGCCAAACGACGCCGTGGAGCAGCTCATCTCGGAGATCGCGACGAGCTCCGAGGGTGCGATCGTGGTCTTTGTTGGACGTACGCGGATCTCTCCTGGAACGCCAGCGCCAGGCGAAGAAGCTGCGGCTGCGCAGTTCGCTGGTGAGCGCGTGCTAGCCCTTGAATACGAGGCGGCGGAAACCTACGCGCTCGCGGAGATCAACGACATTTGCGAGCGATTGATTGACGATGGGCTTGCTGGCGAGGGTGGCATTGGCGTCTGGCACGCGGTTGGGAGCGTCCCAGTCGGTTCGATCAGCATCATCACCGTGGTGGCGTCACCCCATCGTGATCGAGCGTACATCGTGAGCCGCGCCCTGATTGACTCCATCAAGCAGGATGTGCCGATCTGGAAGGCCGAGCGCTACGAGAGTGGTCGGGTCTGGAACGCGAACCGCGACGCGCTTACGAAATCTTCTTGATCGTATAGGCCACACTCTCGCCGTTTGGCAGGGTGACCTGAACCTTCTCGCCGATCTTCTTCCCAAGCAGTGATGCGCCGAGTGGGCTGACGTTTGAAATCTTCGGGGGCTCACCACTCGGATCCGCCTCGGTGGAGCCAACGATCATGTAGGTGCGCGTCTTTCGCTCCGCGGTTACCTCAACGGTGGAGCCGAGGCCGACCTGGTCGGTGCTCGCATTCTCGTCAATCATCTCGGCGTTGCGCAGCTTCTCTTCGATCTCAAGGACCTTCCCCTCGATGAAGCTCTGCTCGTTTCGAGCGATCTCGTAGTCGGCGTTCTCTCGCAGGTCACCGAGCTCCTTCGCCGCCTTGATGCGCGCGATCACGGAGGGTCGCTGATTGTGGACAAGGTCATGCAGCTCGGCTTCGAGCGCCTCACGTCCCGCCTTCGTCAAATAGACCGGTCCAACCATGCGGGGGAGTCTAGCCGTTCCCGCCCTCGCCGGCGCGTATGAGGCGCAGGGAGGCGGCGGCGAGGAGCGCAAGCGCGATCATCGTGATCTGCGGCACCAGGGGGTTCCCTGCAGCGATCAGCAGAAGCGAGAGGGCGGTGCTCCACGCTGCGTGAAGGGTGACGGGGCGATCGGCAGGGAGGCTCAGTGCGCGGAGGCGCAGCGCGGTTGCGGCAAAGAGCGCAGCAAGGAGGAGGTCGAAGGCACCAAGTCCGATCGTAATGAAGGAGGCGATCGCCACCGGTTGATCAAAGCCACCAGGCGGCGGCATCACGCCGCCGAGGAGCCCGTAGGTGAGGGCGCCTGCGGCAACGAGTCCGATCCCACGAACCCACTCCGCGGCAACGAGGGCGGTGAATCCGAGCATTCGAGCAGTTGCCATGCTCGTAGCGTACGCCCTCTCACGCAAGCCTGCGCACGCGCTACGCTCTCTGCAAGGGCTGGCGCCGCTGGCCGAAGCGAGTGAGGGTGCGATGGCAGACGAGAA
>CAIZYO010000048.1 GCA_903937225.1 uncultured Chloroflexota bacterium
GATGTCCTTGGCGAGCGTCAAGAATCCAACCGCTGTTGCGCGCACCGCATGTTTGCGGACGCCGTCGGCAGTTTGCTCCTTCGGCAGTGCGGCGCCCGCCGCGCTCACTCTCCCTGAGGCTGGCCGCGCGGCTGGCGGAGGAGCCGCGACACCGAGCGCCTCCGAGCGGACGCGCACCGTTGCCCCGTTGCGCTCCACTTCAATCTCTCCGAGTCCAGTGACTGCGAGTCGATCAACAAGGATCGGCAAGAGGGCATCAATAAGTTCGCCGAGCGCTTCAGCGTTGCCGCTCCCGTTCACGTCGGCGTTCGCAAGATCACGATACTTCGCCACTACTATGCCCCCGCGTTGTCGCGTTCGATTTCGTCCATCCAGTCGTCGCCAACGCCTGCGCCAACCAGATCTCGGTCGAGACCGAAGAGTGAACGGATCGCACCAGTGAGGCCCTTCTTCTTGATTGGTGCCTCATCAAACGCGCCGAATTCGCGATAGCGCGCGTATCGCGCGGTGAGGAGCTCACTGAGATCTTTCATGGACTCAAGTTCGTCAAACGCGGCGCTCGCCGTCTCCCACATCGCGCGCGCGAGCGTCACGGTGGATTCATCGGAGAGTGTCTCGGGCTCAGGGATGATCCCGTCCACCACGCCGAGCGCCACCTGTTCGGTGGCGGTGATGCGGAGCGCGCGCGCCGCGGCGGGCGCCTTCTCCGAAGTGCGGAAGAGGATGGCGGCGCAGCCCTCAGGGCTGATCACCGAGTAGTAGGCGTGTTCCAGCGCATAGACGCGGTCCCCCACGGCGATGCCGAGCGCACCCCCTGAACCGCCCTCGCCCGTGATCACGGTGACGATCGGGGTGCGCAACTGCGTCATGCGGCTGATCGCAGAGGCGATCGCCTCGGCAATGCCGCGCTGCTCAGATTCAGGTCCGGGGTGCGCCCCTGGCGTGTCCACCAGCGTCAGCACAGGGAGGTGGAGGCGCTCGGCGAGCTCAAAGGCGCGCTCCGCCTTCCGATACCCCTCAGGGTGTGGCATGCCGAAGCCGCGACGAATGTTGCTCTCGGTGTCGCGGCCCTTCTGCGTCCCAACGACCACAATGCGTCGTCCATCAATGCGCGCGATCCCTGCGACGATCGCGCCGTCATCGCCAGCGCGGCGATCGCCGCGCAACTCTACAAACTCTGCGTTGAGCGCCTCAAGGAACTCAGCGGTGCGCGGTCGGCTCACTTCGCGCGCGCGACGCACGTGACTCCACGCCTCCTCTTCTGGAAGGTGCGCACCGAGTTCTGGTGCAAGGTGTCGGTCGCGCTGGTTCTCCAAGATCTGATCGGCGCGGTTTGCCACCTTGCTCGCAACGTCGGCGACTGGTGCGAGCACGCTGCCGATCATGGTGCCTGCACCCTGCGCCACGCCGCTCACCACACCACCAATCAGGCTGACGCCTGGAATGTTTGTCTGCTGATAGAGCGGAACGGCTGGAGCCGGAAGTGGCTGAAGAAGGCTGAGTGCGCGAATCAACCAAGGGCGCAGGCTCGGTCGCGCCACAATCGCATCAATGAATCCGGTCTCCAGCAAGAACTCGGAGCGCTGGAATCCGGCGGGGAGTTCGTCGCCAATCGTTCCCGCAGAGACGC
>CAIZYO010000049.1 GCA_903937225.1 uncultured Chloroflexota bacterium
CATTCGTAGCGCGCGCCACCAAACCCGGAGCGGAGCGCCCCGCCGTACCCGCGATTTATGTCGTGTCGAATCACGCGAACAACGTTCGGATGGGCCGCTTCAAGCCGCGCCGCGACGGCAGGTGTTGCATCCGTAGAACCGTCATCAACAAGGATCACCTCATACCGCTCAGCGAGCGTAGGGAGTGCGCTCAGCGCCTCAGCAACAAGCGCGTCAAGGTTCTCCGCCTCGTTGTGACACGGAAAGAAGAGGGAGAGCTCGTTAATCGGTATCTGCACCTGCCCCCTCCACGGCTACACTCACCCCATGAGCACTGCGCTGATCGTCGTCTTCGCACTTCTGTTGCGCATGATCATCGCATACGTGTTCCTTCCGGCGAACGCGGGGTTCACCGCAGACCTTGAAGCATTTCGCTTCTGGGCGGCAGACCTTGGTGCGAACGGTCCGCTCGGCGCATACACACGCGGCTATTTTCTTGATTATCTCCCTGGCTATCTCTGGATCCTCTGGCCACTCGGCGCACTCAGCGGAGCGCTCACAGGTTCGTTTGATCCTGGCGCGCTGATCAAGCTTCCAGGGATCCTTGCTGATGGCCTACTCATCGTTGCCACGGTTCGGTTGGCGAGCGAGCTCGGTGCATCAACGCGCGCGCAGCGCGTGGTCGCCCTCCTCCTTGCGTTCACACCAATCACGTGGCTGAACTCTGCAGTCTGGGGGCAGGTCGATGCCGTTGGGACGAGCGTGTTGGTCTTTGCAGTCACAGAGCTAATCAAAGGACGCACCGTTCGCGCCGCCGCACTCGCCGCACTCGCCGCAGTGATAAAGCCGCAGTTCGGAATCCTCATCCCCCTGATTGCGGTGATTGCATTCGTCCGCGCGCGTCGCAGCGGCGATGTTTGGTCACTCCCACTCGTTGCCCTCACTGGCACGGCGGTAGTCTCCGTTGCGGCGCTTCCATTTGGTCTAACCGTGATTGACGTGATCCAGAAAGTTGGCGAGGCGGCGGGAACCTACCCATACTTGAGCGTGAACGCGTGGAATCTCTGGGCGTTCGCGGATAGTGGTGGGACAGGCATCGTCCTGAACGGAGGCTGGGGGAGCGACACCGCTCCTCTCTTTGGCTTCGGCCCACCGGCACTCTTTATCGGAACACTCTTGCTCCTTGTGGCGATCGCCGCCGCAGGGTGGGCGGCACGACACGACGAGCGCACCAGAACGGTAGCCGCCCTCGCGCTGATCGCGATCGCCTTCTTCGTCCTCCCAACGCGCGTGCATGAGCGCTACCTCTTCCCCGCGGTTCCGCTCACCCTTGCGCTCGCCGCCGCGCTCCCGCGCTGGCGTCCGATCGCCGCCGTAACCGCGCTGGTGTTGATTGCAAACACATGGGGGGTGCTCACACTTGCGTACCTCCAAAACCCAGGAATCCCCGACCTTGGACCAGCTACCGATGCACTCCAAACCCCAGTCGCAATCATCACCGCAGCCTTTGCCGCCACTGCAGCGCTCTGCGCCGCGGGATATCAACTTCTCCGGCTACCAACTGGCCAATCAAGGGTGGTGCGACGAACGCCAGCGCGCACGCGCGAAGCAGATGAACACGTGCAAACAAGCGCCGCGCCGCGAGCGCGCCTCAACCGGATCGACCTTTGGATGGTGGTCGTCATTGCGGTTACCGCACTCTCACTTCGCGGCTGGCGCGTGGGTGAGCCAACGCGATTCCACTTTGACGAGGTCTATCACGTGCGCACCGCAACAGAGTTCATGCAGCACTGGCGGTACGGCGACCCTCATCCGATCTACGAGTACACCCACCCGCACCTTGCGAAGTATGCGATTGCAGCAGGCCTTGAGATCTTTGGTGCACCACGCGTAGACGGAGGGAGTAACTACGGCGCTCCTATCCTTGCGATCGCGTCACGACCAGATGGCGCTGTCGGTGCGCCACGAATCTGGGTCGCAACAGCAACCGGTATTGATGTGATCAACCCTGCAACACGTGCGGTGATTGGAACGATCAACGAACCGAGTGCTCGTGCACTTAGTGTGGCGGACGACGGATCGCTATGGGCTGTTTCCGCAAGCGGTGACCTGTTGCACGCGATTGGCGACACTGCTGATGGAGGGAACAGCACCACGTTCACTCGATGGAGCACGAACGCTGCTGACGTACGTGCGGTGCGCGGTCTTGGTGACGTTGCATTGATCGCCACAGCGAACGAGGTGATCCGTGTTGAGCGTGGCGCAATCACCTCGCGAGCCACCGTCGCTGGTGTGCGTCAGATTGAGATCGTTCGCGTAGATGATTCGAGCCACGTGGTGGTTGCAGGGAGTGCCGGCCTAACGCTTCTGCGCGCCGATGACCTTGGCGGAGCACAGATCACCACCGTGCCTGGGGGAGTGAACGCACTCGGAGGAGTGGACTGGTTTGACGAACCTCGCGTCTATGCCGCGGGACCCGACAGCATCTCTGTGTACACGCTTCGCGCGAACACACCAGCCGTACGCGTGGCGAGGATCAGCATCACTGATGCATCGTTGATCATTGTGAACCACGCAACGCGGATCGTGCATGCGGTAGCACCGACTCGAGCAGCGAGTGGCGCCGCCGCGCTCTGGAGCATTGAGCCAAACGGAAACGCCTACTTCGCGGACACGGAACTTCGCAATCCAGCGGTGAGTGGTGGCGAGCCGCTCATGAGCGACAACGTGACAGGTGCCGTGATTGACGGATCAGCCGAACTGCCAGACGGAGGGCGAGGAGAGCTGATCACCGCGTGGCCAAACGGGGAGATGGTGCAGGTTGCAGTGGGCGACCTCTCTTCAGGGTGGCGTTGGCCGGGAGTGATTGCTGGAGCGATCGCTGCCGCACTTCTTGCACTCCTCGCGCGGCTCCTCACGGAGCGCCGCGACGTTGCCGCGCTCACGGGCCTCCTCGCCCTGTTGGACGGCGCAGGATTCGTGCAGAGCCGCATCGGGATGAACGACGTGTACTTGTTTGCGGCGCTCTTGGCCGCCGCCTGCGCCTTTGTCGCCTGGCTACAAGGTCGCGCGCGCGGGGTTGCGGGGGGAAGCCTCCTCCTTCTTGTTGCTGGCGTAGGTCTCGGCCTCGCACTCGCGAGCAAGTGGGTGGCTCTTTACGGGATTGGAGCGCTCGGGTTGATCTGGCTCGCGCGCAGTGCATGGGGGAGACTCGCCGCCCTGGCGGGCCTCATTGGGATCAGTGCGATCCTCCTCCCCCCCGCACTCTCGATCTCAGCGGAGGGGACGCGACTCCCGAATCTCCCCTTCCTTGCAGTTGCAGTGCTTGTAATCGTCGGCACGGTTGCAGTAGTCCGCCGAGCTGGCGGCATGAACCATAAGGGTCTCGACCTGCAGCGCGTCGGCGACGCCGTCTCTACAGGCGCGTCGGCACTCCTTGTTGGGGCAACGCTCGTTGCACTCCCGCTTGCGGTCTATCTGATCAGCTATCTCCCATGGGCGGCGTTGGGAAACCAGATCGTTGAAGGCTGGCCGCTCGGAAACGACGGGAGAACACTCGCCGACCTCACCACCTCTATGTATCAGTACCACGACACGCTCCGCGTGGCACACGCCGCAAGCTCGCCGTGGTGGGCGTGGCCGTTCGACCTGAAACCCGTCTGGTTCTTCCAGGAGAGCTTTGCGGCGGCTGGCGGGTGGAGCGGCGCAATCTACAACGGCGGAAATGTTGCGTCGCGCATTCTCGGTCTCGCCGGCACCGCGTGGCTTGCACGTCAGGCGTGGACCCAGAAGAGCTGGGGCCTTGCGAGCGCCGCCATCATCTTCTTTGCACTTTGGCTCCCATGGGCGCGCGTTGACCGCGCCGCGTTTCAGTACCACTACTTCCCGTCTTCACAAATTGCACTGATCGCACTCGCACTTCTTCTCGCCGACTTGCGAAGAGGGGCGACACGCGCGGTTCGACTGGCGCAAGTCGGGCTCGCCGCACTGATCCTTGCCGCGCCACTGCTTTGGACTGCAACGCCTCTCTTATGTGCCGCCGCAGGAGTTCTTGATGTCTATGCGGAGAGCCAAGTCTGCCTCTCCTCTGGGCTCGCAACACCAGGGCCAGTGATCGGCGCGCTGCTGCTGATCCCTGCCGCATATGCGGCGTGGTCACTTCGTCACATCCGCGATCCTCGTCGGCTGTTCCGCTGGTCGCTCGGCGCGATCGCGGTCGTTGCACTGATTTGGTATCCGAACTGGTC
>CAIZYO010000050.1 GCA_903937225.1 uncultured Chloroflexota bacterium
AGTGGAGCAACCACCTTGAGCGTGTTGCGATGTTCGCGAAGATAGCTGCCCAGTCGATCCGCGGCATGCTCAACCGCCGTGAGTCGCTCGGAGCCTGCCGCCTCCGCGGCCTGCGCAATCTTCCGCGTAAGTTCTGGCGCGAGGGTGCTGCGCGTCTGCGAGGCACGTGCGCGAGTCGCCCGTGTCAGGGTGATCTTCTTCTTGAGCGGCTTTGCCGGACGCTTTGCCGGACGCTTGGAAGGCATCAGCCGCGGTACTCAAGATCGCGCGAGAGTCGCTCACGCAGGAACATGGAGTGGTGCCGCTCGAACATCCACTCACCGGCGCGGTGCCCTAGCGCCCGTGAAGATTCGTCGCGCTCAAGCAGGTCAAGGGTGCCGTAGTCCGGCAGGTCAAAGAGAATTACGTTGTCAAAGTCCCAGCCGTGCGCAACGTTGTACCACCCAAGAAATTTGATGCCGAACTTCTCTTCATACGACTTCACGGTCTTTGGGAAGAGCGTGCGCATGAAAAACTTGAAGAAGGGGTCACGCCCTCTTCGAATCGAAAAGTACGTTGCAAGCACTGGCATTAGCGCGATTCTCCCATGCCGCCGTCCTCGTTGTCGCGAGCCGCTCGCTGCGCCTCGTCCTCAAGCTCCCCCACCGTCTTGCTCTTGCTCGCGAGCGGCGCACGCCGACCGCGACGATCAGCCGCCACAAGGCGCAGGAGGAAGATGGAGGTCTGACCAACAAGGAGGAGCAAGACCACCACGCCAATCAAGAGCAGCGTGGCGATCGTGGGCCCCCAGTTCAGCACCGCAGAGAGGGGGGCCAAGATCATAAAGACGACGAGCGCCACAACCTGAATCCAGAAGCAGCCGAGACCGGGGCCGCGATCTGGGCTAAGTGGTGCCCCCTTGTACTCGGGCATCTCAGGTGCGGGCAGGTTGCTCATCCCCTCATTCTGCCTTCCACGCGACTTCGCCGTTGAGCAGCGTGAGGAGCACCGCTCCAGTAAGGGTCTTGCCGAGGAGTGGCGTGTTGATGCTGCGCCCGATCAGCGTCTTCCGGCTCGGCACCCAGGTAGCGCTCAGGTCCGCCACCACCAGGTTCGCTGGTCCACCCACCGCGAGCCCACGTGCAAGCGCTGGTTGATTCAACACTGCGGCGGGACCGGTCGTGAGGAGCGCCGCAACGAGCGAGAGCGGGAACTCACCAGCGGCGTGCGCCGCAAGGAGTGTGCTGAGCGCCGTCTCAATCCCCGCAATCCCATTCGCGGCGAGTCCGAACTCCACCTCTTTCTTCTCACGCGAGTGCGGCGCGTGATCGGTTGCGATTGCGGACGCGGTGCCGTCACGGAGCGCGGCTCTGCACGCCGCCGCATCGCTCGCGTCGCGCAACGGCGGACAGACGCGCAGGTTTGTGTTGTACGCGTCAGCGGTCGGTGTGAGGCTCGCTTGGTGCTGTTCGCTGTACTCCCACGCCCACCGTTGATCTCCTGCAATCCAGGCATCGGTGAGCGAAAGGTGATGCGGCGTGATGTCGCAGGTGATTGGGAGCCCCTCCGCACGCGCCGCGCGAACGGCATCGAGTGCTGCGTCAGTCGACAGATGTGTCAGGTGAAGTCGCGCGCGTGGCTCGTCGCGAATCGCGTCGCGCAAGAGGGCGATGTTGCGGGCCACCGCGCTGATCTCACCGGCGGCGGGCCATGGCCGGAGACCGAGTGCGGTAGCAACCAAACCATCCGCCGCCTCTCCACCCTGAGTGAGTGCAGGATCTTCGCAGTGTTCAATGAGCGGCAGATCAAGCGCGCCCGCCGTGATCAGCGCACTGCGAAAGAGCGCGGGGTCGGCGATCGGGTTGCCGTCATCACTGAAGGCAACGGCGCCTGCGGCGGCGAGCTCCGCCATCGGCGCGAGCGTGCGACCAGCACGTCCAAGGGTTGCGGCGGCAATCGGCATGAGGGTCACACCACGCGGCGCAGTGGTGCGTGTCAGCTCCCGAAGAAGCGCAGGGTGATCGGCAGCAGGCTCACTGTTGGGCATCAGCGCAACAGCACCGTATCCGCCATGCGCGGCGGCCGCCTCACCGCTCGCTACATCCTCAGACGCGCCCGCCCCTGGCTGACGGAAGTGCGCATGAAGGTCAACGAGTGCAGGGAGGACGAGACGCTTCGGATCCTTCGGCCCTGGTTCAGCCCCCTCAATGAATGCGCGACGCGCCTCAACCACTCCATCGCGCCACTCCAGTCGCGCCACCTTCCCGCTATGCACTTCAATCGTCGCAACACCAGCGCGCCGGCTCACAGGGTCAACAACCCAGTGGTCCTTCAGTAGCGTCCGCTCCGCTCTCGGTCGACTCACGAGTTCACCTTCGCTGGTGCAGGTGCGTTCAGCGGTGCGTCGCCGCGAAGGGTGCGCCAGAGCGCCGCCATGCGGACAGGGACCCCTTCGGCGACCTGCTCCAAGATGAGACTGCGCGGACCGTCGGCAACGTCTGGGTCGATCTCCACCCCTTCGTTCATTGGGCCTGGATGAAGGACCACGCACCCACGCGCGGCGTGTGCGGCGATGCGCTCTTCCGTCAGTCCCCACGCTTCGCGATACGCCTCGAACGAGCTCACCTCGCCGCCATCAAGTCGCTCGCGCTGAATGCGCAACGCCATCACCGCATCTGCACCTTCCAGCGCCTCTGCAAGTGACGCGCAGAGCGTTACGCCACCACTTTTCTCCGCAGCCTCAGCGAACCCGCGGGTGAGTGCGGCCGGACCGGCGAGTCGTATCTCTGCACCCGCAGCGCGAAGCGTGTGGAGATTTGAGCGCACCACACGGCTGTGAAGAAGATCGCCGATGATCGCCACGCGGCGCCCCTTCAACGTGCCGTCCTTTGCACCTATGTTTCGAAGGAGCACAGAGAGATCAAGGAGTGCCTGCGTTGGATGCGCATGCCAGCCGTCACCAGCGTTGAGTACGGATCCGTCAAAGACGCGCGCGGCGAGCCACGGTGCACCTGCACGCTCGTGGCGCAACACGATCACGTTGCTCCCCAGCGCGCGGAGCGTCTTCACCGTGTCAACAAGCGATTCACCCTTCCCTACGGATGAGCTGGCAACGGCCACACTGTTGACGTTCGCACCGAGTGCCTTCGCAGCGTTCTCAAAGGAGATGCGCGTCCGCGTGGAGGCCTCATAGAAGAGCGTGGTGACGTTCACACCCTTCAGTGCATCCACTCGACCGGTTGGCGAGCCCAGAATGCGACGTGCGGCCTCGGTGGTACCGAGCAGCAACTTCAGATCACTCCACGAGAGGCCCGCAACATCGAGCAGGTGGCGATGGGGAGCGGCCGTGGGTGGCATTGGCGTCCTCCGCCTCTCCGCGCTCAGCCCTTCGCCTTCGCCGCCGCCTCGTTCGCGGCAAGATGCTCCGCGAGCAACTCCACCTTCACGAGATCGTCGCCGTCAAACTCCTTCACGCACACGCGGACCACCTCGTCACTCGTGGTGGGAATGTTCTTCCCCACATGATCTGCACGGATCGGAAGTTCTCGATGCCCTCGATCAATCAGTGCGACAAGGCGGATCGCCTTCGGTCGACCGTAGTCAATAAGTGCATCAAGCCCTGCACGAATCGTGCGTCCCGTATAGAGCACGTCATCAACCAAGATCACGGTCTTGTCCGTGATGTCACTCGGAATGCTCGTGCCACGGTGAACGGGCGCAACGGAGATTGTGGAGAGATCGTCACGATAGAAACTGATGTCTAGCGTTCCGTATTCAACGTCAACGCCTTCATGCTCCTTGATCGCTTCAACGATCACCTTCGCGAGTGGGACGCCGCGTCGCTGAATGCCGACCACCACAAGCCCCTCGGTCCCCTCCTTCTCAACGATCTCGTGGGAGATACGGGTGAGGGCTCGGCGGATCTCTTCCGCGTTCATGACCATGCGTGCCATCTGGGTCTCCTCTCTCCCGCCGGCCGATCTCTGCCGACCACGTCGCGGGTGCCGCCGAATGCTAGCAGGGGGCTAGGTGAGGGCTCGGCGCAGTTCCGCCGCCGCCTCCTCTGGGGCGATCGGCACCACCGGGATGCCTGAGGCCAACTCAAGCCCACCGATCGGTCGGAGGCGCGGATGGAGCTCCCAGTGCCAGTGATAGGTGAGGTCCACACGCTCACGGAGCGGCGCAGTGTGGAGGAGCAGGTTGTATGGCGGCATGCCGATCGCGCGAAGCGCCTTCACCGCCGCCTGCAACGTCTCGGCGAAGCCGCGCAGCGTCGCGGTGTCAACGTCGCCGAAATCTGATCCGTGGTTGTTCGGAATGATCCACGTCTCAAAGGCGGAGCGGCTCGCGAACGGGGCGATCACTGCACCGTATGGATCTCGATGGATCAAGCGCCGCCCGCTCGCCACTTCGTCTTGCACCATATGGCAGAAGGCACACCCTCCTGCACGAATGGAGAGTCGCGCCGCACCACCGATCTCTTCGGCGAGCCGGTGCGGAACCTGTGGAAGGTCATAAGACTCAAAGCAGAGGTGATCCGTCATTGCCCCAGCTTGGGCCGCCGCATTACGTACAAACTGAATGTAGGCGGTGCTCCCCAGTTCTCGGCCCGCGCGAATCTGATCGCGGATTGCCGAAAGGAAGTCAACGATCAGTGGCGTCGGCACCTCATCAAGTTCGCCGTGCTCACCGCGCGGTGCAATCAGCGTCGACCACGACCCTGCGCGATCCACATCACTCAGCGTCAGGAATCCTGACTCCCCTGCCGCCGCATCCGTTCGCGTCCCACCCGAGTGAAACGCCCCCTGGCGCATCATGCGTCGTGTGATTCCACTCGCCTCACCCTTCTCACAGTTCCCACACGTCGCGTCTCGCGCGCCAGAGAGGCG
>CAIZYO010000051.1 GCA_903937225.1 uncultured Chloroflexota bacterium
AGCGACATTGCGGTGCTCACCGGCGGCACGGTAATCTCGGAAGAGGATGGCCGCAAGAAGGACAGCGTGACCGCTGAGGATCTCGGCTCCGCACGCCGCGTCGTCTCGTCAAAGGACAACACCACCATTGTGGATGGCTCTGGCAAGCCTGCGGAGATCAAGGCGCGCATGGCGCAGATCAAGGCACAGATTGAAGAGACCACATCCGACTATGACAAGGAGAAGCTCCAGGAGCGTCTCGCCAAGCTCTCCGGCGGCGTCGCCGTGATCAAGGTGGGTGCCGCAACTGAAGTTGAACTCAAGGAGAAGAAGCACCGCATCGAAGATGCGCTCTCAACAACCCGCGCGGCTGTTGAAGAGGGGATCGTCGCTGGTGGTGGCACCACGCTCCTTCAGGCACGCTCCTCACTGGACAAGTTGAAGCTTGAGGGTGACGAACAGGTTGGCGTGGACATCGTCCGACGCGCACTCGAAGCGCCAGCCCGACAGATCGCTGAGAACGCGGGCGCCCGAGGCGACGTGGTGATCGAGGCGATCTTGAAGGCGAAGCGTGGCACTGGCTTCGATGCAGCCACTGACACCATGGTCGACATGTTCGAGAAGGGGATCGTCGACGCTGCCAAGGTGACGCGCTCTGCCCTGCAGAATGCGGCCTCTGTTGCGGCGATGGTTCTCACCACCGAAGCGGTAGTGAGCGACATCCCAGAGAAGAAGGAGGCATCCGCCCCTGGTGGCCACAGCCACGGCGGGGAGATGGACTTCTAGTCGCTCAATCGTCGAACGCAGTTGGAGGAGATCATCTGATGCAAGACGCCGCGAAGTGCCCAGTCGCTCATGGAGCAAACACGGAGGCCGCTGGCGGAAACGCCGCCTGGTGGCCGAAGGCACTGAATCTCGGAATCTTGCATCAGCATGACACCAAGACCAACCCGCTCGGCGCGGATTTTGACTACCGGAAGGAGCTTGAGAAGCTCGACATCCCAGCCCTGAAGCGCGACATGCACGCGTTGATGACAGAGAGCCAGCCCTGGTGGCCGGCCGACTGGGGGCACTACGGCGGTTTGATGATCCGAATGGCATGGCACTCCGCCGGGACCTATCGAATCACCGATGGTCGTGGCGGCGCAGGGACGGGTAACCAGAGGTTCGCACCGCTGAACTCATTCCCAGATAACGCAAACCTTGATAAGGCCCGACGCCTCCTCTGGCCAATCAAGCGCAAGTACGGCAACCGTGTCAGCTGGGCCGATCTCATGATCCTTGCGGGAACGATCGCCTATGAGTCAATGGGCTTGAAGACGTTCGGCTTCTCCTTCGGGCGACCAGACATCTGGCACCCAGAAGAGGACATCTACTGGGGTTCAGAGACAGAGTGGCTTGCACCGAGCGATCAGCGGTACGCGGATCTCAACGATGCATCCACGATGGAGAGCCCGCTGGCAGCAGTTCAGATGGGTCTGATCTATGTGAACCCTGAAGGCGTGAACGGCGTCTCTGATCCGTTGAAGACTGCAGCGCACGTTCGAGAGACCTTTGCACGAATGGCGATGAACGACGAGGAGACAGTTGCGCTCACTGCGGGAGGGCACACGGTCGGGAAGGCGCACGGTAACGGAAGCGCAGCTCGCCTTGGTCCAGCCCCCGAAGCGGCGGACTTCACCGAGCAGGGTCTCGGCTGGATGAATCACACCACCCGCGCCATCGGACGAGATACCGTCACAAGCGGCATTGAGGGCGCATGGACCACGCACCCAACCAAGTGGGACAACGGTTACTTCACCCTTCTGTTCGGATACGAGTGGGAGCTGAAGAAGTCACCAGCCGGTGCTTCACAGTGGGAGCCAATTGGCATCAAGGAAGAAGACAAGCCGGTTGATGTGGAAGATCCCTCCATTCGCTACAACCCAATCATGACGGACGCCGATATGGCGATGATCAAGGACCCTGCGTATCGAAAGATCTCTGAGCGATTCCACAAAGATCCAGCCTATTTTGACGACGTCTTTGCGCGCGCGTGGTTCAAGCTGACGCACCGCGATCTCGGTCCGAAGCAGCGCTACTACGGGCCAGATGTTCCCAAGGAAGATCTGATTTGGCAGGATCCAGTCGCAAGTGGTCCCGTCAAGTACGACATCAGCGCACTGAAGTCGCGCATCGATGGGTCAGGGCTCACTACGCAGGAGCTTGTTGCAACTGCGTGGGATTCTGCGCGCACCTATCGAGGTTCAGACATGCGCGGGGGAGCGAACGGGGCACGCATCCGCTTGGCCCCTCAGCGAACTTGGCAGGGGAATGAGCCAGAGCGACTCAACAGGGTGCTTGCCGTCCTTGAGCCGATTGCCGAGGAGTTCGGCGCGAGTGTTGCCGACACGATCGTCCTCGCCGGATATGTGGGGGTGGAACGCGCGGCAAAGGCGGCTGGTGTGCCGCTTGACCTCCCGTTCACTCCTGGTCGCGGTGATGCCACCGCAGAGCAGACGGATGTTGCATCGTTTGCTCCGCTCGAGCCAATCCACGATGCCTTCCGTAATTGGTTGAAAGAGGACTACGTGGTGAGCCCAGAGGAGCTGATGCTCGATCGAGCGCAGCTGATGGGCTTCACTGCCCCAGAGGCGACAGTGCTGCTCGGCGGACTCCGGGTGATTGGCGTAAACCACGGCGGCTCAAAGCACGGGGTGTTCACTGCCCGGGAAGGGGCGCTCACCCGCGACTTGTTCACGACGCTCACCGACATGCGCTTTGTCTGGGAGCCGGCTGGTGAAAATCTCTACAACCTGCGAGATCGTCAGACGGGGAAGGTGGAGCACACGGCAACGAGGGTTGACCTCGTCTTCGGGTCGAACTCAATCCTCCGCTCGTACGCCGAGGTGTACGCGCAGGATGATTCGAGCGAGAAGCTGGTCCAGGATTTTGCGGCCGCGTGGGTGAAGATCATGAACGCGGGGTTCTACCCAGCGCGCTAGCCCGTCAGTCACTCTGCTCCGCTGCAGATCCTGGGTTGTGATGTGCTGGGCGGTAGAATCAGCGGGTGAACCTCCCCTCTGATCCAACGGCAGACGCCCCGCTCCAGACCACCCCGACACGCCACCGCATCGCCGAAGGGGCGAGCCAGGCCGCGCTCGAGGAGCGCATCCTCGGTCCACTCAATGAGGTCCAGCGGCGGGCGGTAACGACCACCACCGGCCCGCTCCTTGTTCTCGCTGGCGCGGGCTCGGGGAAGACACGCGTCATCACGCACCGGATCGCCTGGCTCATTGAACACGAGGGGGTCGCCCCATGGCGCATCTTGGCGGTGACGTTCACCAACAAGGCGGCGGCAGAGATGCGTGCACGTCTTGAGGAGATGATCGGTGAACGCTCGCGCGACGTAGCGATGGGCACCTTCCATAGCCTCTGCGTGCGCATGCTGCGCCGTGATGGCGAAGCGATCGGTCTGCCGAGAGAGTTTGCAATCTATGACGCAGATGATCAGGCGCGCGTGATCAAAGGGTTCCTCAAGGAGGATGATCTCCCCGCAACAGGCTCCACGAAGCCGGGTCTAATCCTGGGCGCAATCAGCCGTGCGAAGAACGATGGCCTCACCCCTGATCAGATGGAGGACCAGGCCGTCACGCATCATGAGCGGCTCATTGCTGGGCTCGCGCGAAGATACGCCGCGGAGCTCAAGCGACTTGAAGCCCTCGACTTTGATGATCTTTTGATTGAAGGGCTGCGACTGCTGCAGGAGGCTCCCGCAGTCGCTGAGCGATATCGAACGAAGTGGCAGTACCTGCATGTGGATGAGTATCAGGATACGAACCGCATTCAATACGCATGGATCCGCGAGCTCGCCGCGGGGCACGGGAATCTCTGCGTAGTTGGAGATGATGACCAATCGATCTATTCATGGCGCGGTGCGGACATCCGCAACATCTTGGACTTTGAGCGCGACTGGCCGAAGGCAGAGGTGATTGCACTCGAGCAGAACTATCGCTCGACGCAGTCCATTCTTGACGCTGCGCACGGTGTGGTCTCCAACAATCGTGGCCGCAAGGCGAAGAAGCTCTGGACGGACCAATCTGGGGGACTACCGATCCCTGTATACGGTGGCTTTGATGCGGAGGACGAAGCGGCGTGGATTGTTCGCCGTCTTGAAGAGCACGCCGCGCCACGGCAAGGGAGGGGGGGCAGCGATGCAGAACCCGCTGAGTCATACGGCGGAATGGCAATTCTGTACAGGACAAACGCTCAGTCGCGCGCGATCGAGGAGGCGCTCCTGCGCGCCTCAATCCCTTACCAACTCATCGGAGGAACGCGCTTCTATCAGCGCCGCGAAGTGAAAGATGCGCTGGCGTGGCTGCGCGTGCTGCGGAGTGAAACCGACCGCATCTCATATGAACGGATCATCAACGTGCCGCCACGCGGCATTGGCGAGAAGACGGTGGAACTCTTGCGAGAGGCGGCGGCGCCGCGCAGCGACGCACCTGACGGGGTTCCGTTCGGGCGAGTGATCGCCTCGGCTGGACGCGGTGAAGTGCCTGGGATCGCGCCGAAGGCGCGTAAGGCGCTCGCTGAGGTTGATGGCATGATCTCGCGACTTCGCGGCCGCCTCGCGCTCATCGAACTCCCGGAGCTCCTTGACGCGGTCTATAGCGAAACGGGTCTACGTGCTCACTTGGCCAACGAAGGGGTCGACGGAGAGGAGCGTTGGGCGAACTTGCTTGAGTTGCGTGGCATCGCGGGACGTTTCCTTGAGCTCGAGCCGCTTGATGCGCTGGATCGCTTCATTGAGGAGACGGCACTCGTTGCCGACCAGGACTCCATTGAAGATGAGAGCGAGCGCGTGACGCTGATCACGATGCATGCGGCGAAGGGACTTGAGTGGCCCACCGTGTTCATCAGCGGCCTCACTGAGGGCCTCTTCCCGCACAGCCGTGCCCTCATGGATGAGGAGCAGATGGAGGAGGAGCGGAGGCTCTGTTATGTCGGGATCACCCGAGCGAAGCGACGGCTCACGTTGACCTATGCGATCCGTCGCGGATGGGGTGACGGTGAGGGCGTGCCTTCACGCTTCCTCGCTGAAATTCCAGATGAGCTACTTGAGGTGGCGAATGATGAAGATCCGCGCACGGACGGCACCACGAGATTCGGCCGCGGGGTTGCAGGCTACCGATCGGCACGCAGCGGGTTTGCCAGTGGAGAGGCGTGGCGCGAAGGGAGTGGACGACCGGGCACGCCAGATGGCCCCTTCAGCCCAGGGCGCGACCTTGAGGCGAAGCGCCGTGCTTACGGAGCTGGGGCCCGATCCGGCTCGCTACGAACGCCCGACCACGACGATGGTGTGGATGCGCCGTTCGCTGATCCAGACCACGACGAACCGCCGCTTACACGGCCGATCGGTCGAATTCCGCCATGGGCAACTGGGCGCCGCGTGGAGGGGGGCGATCACCAGCGCGCGGACACAACCCCGCCTCACGACGAGTCGGCGTTGCCAGAGCGCACCAGAAGGCCCGCACGCGTTCGCATCCCAGGCGAGCGATACTTCCGCGATGGTGATCGGGTGCAGCACGCACACTTCGGCACGGGGGTTGTGGTGACCTCAAAGCTCACGCGCAGCGATGAAGAGGTGACGATTGCGTTCGTCGGCGTTGGCGTGAAGACTCTCGCAGCGAGCCTCGCCAACTTGGAGATCGTCTGATGCCGCCAGTCCCGCGCGCAACTGCACGACGACATGCAGCCTTGGTCGAACTGATCAACGCCGCCGATCGAGATTATTACGTGGCCGATACGCCGCGCCTTCCCGACGCGGAGTACGACGCACTGCGTCGTGAACTTGAAGAGATTGAGGGGGAGCACCCTTCCCTCCGCAGTGAAGGGTCTCCAACGCAGCGCGTTGGGCCACGTGAGCTTGGCGGCGCTCTCGGCGAGGTGCAGCACGATCGGCCGATGCTCAGCCTCGCAAACGCCTTCTCCCCAGAAGAGGTTGCCGCATTCGTCCTTAGCGCAACCAAGGGACTCGCAGGTCGGGAGCCCGAACTCGTTGCGGAACTAAAAATTGATGGACTCGCGATCAGCCTGCGCTATGAGCGGGGGCGTCTCGTGCGCGCCGCTACACGTGGTGACGGATCCACAGGGGAAGACGTCACTGAAAACATTCGAACGATTCGAGTGATCCCGCAGGAGTTGCGTGAACCGATAAGCGCCGAAGTGCGTGGCGAGGTCTACATGCCGAAGGAGGCATTCGCCGCGCTGAACGCAGCGAGAGAGGAGGAGGGGCTTCAGCTTTACGCAAATCCACGAAACTCCGCCGCAGGATCTCTTCGGCAGAAAGATCCGCGGATCACCGCGGAGCGGAACCTTGCCTTCTTCGCCTACCAGCTCTTTATGGAGCCGCAACCAGCCTCACAGAGTGCTGCGCTCCAGCAACTTCACGCGCTCGGCCTCCCGATCGAGGTGCATGCGCGTGCTGGTCTCAACGCCGCCGGTGCAGCCGATTTCCTCGCCGAGTGGGAGGAGAAGCGGCACGAGCTCCCCTATGAGACCGATGGGGCGGTGTTGAAGGTTGACGCTGAGAGCGATCAAGCGCTGCTCGGGTCCATCTCGCGTTCACCGAAATGGGCGATCGCATACAAGTTCCCCCCCGAGCAGGTCACGACGACGCTGCTCAACATTGTGGTTGAGGTTGGTCGCACTGGCTACCTCACACCTGTCGCCGAGATGGAACCGGTACTCCTTGCAGGCTCTACGGTGCGACGTGCGACGCTTCACAACATTGACGAGATTCGGCGCAAGGACGTGCGTATCGGCGATGTGGTGATCCTGCAGAAGGCGGGCGACGTGATTCCAGAGGTGGTGCGTTCCGTCCCAGCGCGCCGACGTGGCGTGCTCCCTGAATTTGAGATGCCCTCCCACTGCCCCTCGTGCAAGGGTGAGGTGCTGCGGGATGAGGTTCGCCACCGCTGCCCGAATCCATGGTGTGAGGCGCAACTGTTTGAAGGGCTCCGTCACGCCATTGGGCGTGGCGCACTCGACATTGAGGGGCTTGGTGAAAAACTGCTTGCGCAGCTGGTCGACCGGGGGCGGGTGCGACGGTTGGCGGATCTTTTCACGCTGACGATTAGTGATCTTGATGGCCTGGAGCGAATGGGGAGCGCTGCGGCGAAGGAGAAGAAGGCCGGCGCCAATCGCATTGACAACGTGCTGCGTGAACTGAATCGACGGA
>CAIZYO010000052.1 GCA_903937225.1 uncultured Chloroflexota bacterium
CGCTCAGCCTACCCGAGTCATCAGGTTGCAGGATCCACGGGAACATCGTCTGGCTCAATCGGTCGCTTCAGCACGAGTTCTGGGCGGTCAAGGTAGAGACCGCTCTTCTTGATGTACTCAGCTACTGGGTTCGGCACCAGGTATCGAAGTGAACGACCTCGTGCGGCGAGCGCCCGCAGCTCACGGCTCGCATGTGAGAGGTGGAATCCATCGAGGTAGAGGAAGCGATCCTCGCGGCCAGGAAAGTGTCGCTTGAGCCAGGCGCGGTCTGGGGTCGGCGTCCCTGGACGAGGAAGTGCAGCAACACGCGCAAGGTCAAGGATTGCGGCTGGATTCTCCCATTCGTGGAACCCGAGGAGCGATTCAACAGAGAGGATGAGGTAGAGCTCGTGCGGCGCGCCTGCCGGCGCCGAAGATGCGATCTCTCGGAGCGTGTCCACGGTGAAGGAGAGTCCGGGACGATCAAGCTCCGTTCGGCTTAACTCAAAGTTCGGGTTCCCTGCAATCGCGAGTTCCACCATCGCAGATCGGGTCTCCGCGTCGGTCACACGATCGTTCACCTTGTGTGGCGGTCGTGCTGCGGGAACAAAAATCACGCGATCTAACTTCAGCAGGTCACACGCAGCTTGGCCGAGCGCAAGGTGTCCGTCATGAATCGGATCAAACGTTCCGCCGAGCACGCCGATCTTGCTCACTGGCTCCCCTCCGAGCTTCCAACGGCCGCCTCTTCCAGCGTCTCGCCGAGTTCCTCCAGATCGAGATCGCTCGCTTCCGCCGCATCTGCCGTGTTCAGCAGGTCCGCCTCATCTGGATCCTCCCACTCAAGGGAGAGCTCGCCGATCACCACCGTGTCTCCAGCGCGACAGCCCGCCTTGCGCAGCGCCGACTCGATCCCTTGTCGCTTCAACTCATGATGGAAACGCTGCGCCGACTCGTCGCGAGCAAAATCGGTCTGGTGCACGAGTCGCTCAATGGCCTTTCCGCGCACGCGGTACGACTCTCCATCACGGCTCACCTCAAACCCGGAGACGGCGATCGGATCAATGCGGTGCACCACAACGCCTGCCGGTTCGGTTGGGAGGGCGAGTGTCTCCGCGTCTGGGAGTAGCTCAGCGAGCTCGTTGCGGAGATCGGTGATCCCCTCACCGAGCGCACCGCCGAGTGCGGAGCAGGCAATACTCTTGAGCCCAAGCGCGCTGAATCCGGTGCGTAGCTCTTCGAGGCGCTCACGTACCCCTGGGCGATCAATCTTGTTCAGCACCACAAGGGTTGTCTTCTCCAGCAGCGCAGGGTTGTGGGCGGCGAGCTCCTCGCGGATGATCGCCGCATCGCGCAGTGGATCGGCGGTTGACGCGTCCACCACGTGCACCAAGATGCGCGTTCGTGACGCGTGTCGCAGGAAGGCGAAGCCGAGGCCCGCACCCATGGATGCGCCTTCGATCAGCCCTGGAAGGTCTGCCACGGTCGGTCGCCGGCCATCCTCTAGGCCAAGCTCGATCACGCCGAGGTTCGGTTCGAGCGTGGTGAACGGGTAGTCCCCAATCTTTGGTTGTGCGGCGGTGAGCGCGGCGAGGGTGGTGGACTTCCCAGCATTTGGAAGGCCCACAAGTCCAACATCCGCGATCAGTCGAAGCTCAAATCGAACCTCGCGGGTCTCGCCCGGTTCACCGCGTTGTGCGTGGCGCGGCGCTTGATGCGTGGAGGTCACGAAGTGCGCATTCCCAAGTCCGCCTCGGCCGCCCTTCACGATCATCACCCGCTGTTCGCGAGAGACAATGTCTGCAATGAGGTCGCCACTGACCGCGTCAAAGATCGCCGTTCCTGGTGGAACTCCAATCTCTAGATCTTTCCCAGCCTTCCCGTGTGACTTCTTGTTCCCACCGTTGCCACCCTCTCCAGCCTGCAGACGTCGCTTCTGTTCAAAGTCGCGCAACGTTGTCTGCCCCGTGTCCACAGAGACGTAGATGCTCCCACCGCGTCCGCCGTCTCCTCCGTCTGGGCCGCCGCGTGGCACGTGCGATTCTCGGCGCATGGTGGAAGCGCCATCGCCTCCTCGACCGGCGGAAAGATGCAGGTCAACGACGTCGAGGAACACCGTTATGGGAGGAAACGCGCGGGGTTATAGAAGGTTGACCCGCTGGCGAGTGGGTAGCCGCGCGAGACGGAGAAGTGCAAGTGCGGACCAGTGGTGCAGCCCGTCTCCCCAATCTTTCCAATCTGCTGCCCGCGCGCAATCTTCTGTCCTGGTGAGACCAGGATCCTTGAGAGGTGGTAGTAGCCCGTATAGAGATTTGAACCAACCGCAATCACAACCTGGTTGCCACCGCAGTTGTTCACCCACCCAGTGCGCACCACCACGCCAGCAGCTGCTGCAAGGATTGGGGCACCTGTTGATTGCGAGATGTCCATCCCGTCATGGCCACGGAAGAACCCGCGCACGAATCGACCGCCAGGAACTGGGTAGCGGAAGGTCATCCCGCTGTAGATCTCAGGCAGCGGACCGTTGTATGCATATGACTGGCCAGACGCCTGATAGGTAGGAAGTGCAGGACCACGTCCGCCTGGGAGTACCAAGACCATGCCTAGCACCACATCGGCAGAGCGGAGTCCGTTGTAGGACATGATCTTCCCCTGAGAGACACGAGATGCGTTCGCAATGGATCGAAGTGTTTCATGTTCAGCAACCACGTGAACGTATCCCTTCGTGTCTGGAATCTTTAGGCGGCGACCGGCGGGTGGGTTACTGGTGGATGGGAGACGGTTCGACCAGACCACATCCATCAAGCCAATGTTGTAAAGCTTTGCAATCTGCGCGAGCGTCTGCCCCTTCTGGACGACATGGATTTGGACATGGATACGACCATCCAGAATATTGAGATCAACTGCGGCGGGGAGAAGCATGGTGCCGTCCTCAAGAATGCGTGGTCCGTCCAGTAACGCCGTATCGGCACTCGCGCTGACATCAACGGACGCGTCACGAGCCGCCTCGATCGGACGCCACCCAAGCGCGCCTGGCGCAAGTGGATCTTCGGTGCCAACGCCAGCGAGCGCGACGAAGCTTGACTCTCCTGTTGCGGCATTGCGATCCGGGTCAACGGCGTTCCCCCATAGCGCTGGGGTGATCGGCTCAAGGGTCTCGGACGTTCCTGAAAACGCTCCGTCATCAAGGGCGCGTGCTCGCTGGTCAACCGCGGGGCCAGGAAGAATGCTCGCAACGATCGCAATCCCGAGAAGGAGCGCGATGCCGACTGGAGCGGCCTGTTCTGGGGAGCGCTCAAACCCTGCGAGCCGCTTGGTCAGTGCCGCGCGACGCCGTGTGATGAAGTCGACTACCCCCCAACCTTCAAGTCGAGGGGTGAGGCGGTGGAGGATTGCAGCCGCGGCCAGTCCGCTGGTGCGCTCGCGCAGCTTCGGATGAACACGGACGCGTCGCGGGAGGGGGTGCCTGAGGAATTCACCGGCGCGGAAGAGGCTCAAGCTGAGCGCTCGGTCTCCAGCACGTTCTAGGGTGCGAAGCACCGCGATCCCTTGGCGACGAATGGCCGCGAAGAGTTGGAACCAGAGGGTGCCCGGACGCGCGCCGCTGAGTGGTCCCTGCTTTGAACGCTTAGAACGCTCGCGACCAGTTCTCGTCATCGTTGCCTCCGATCTCAACCCTCATTCTACCCGCCCCTGATCCGTGCTCAGGAGGGGTGTGGAGGGTGCTCTCTAGGCTGGGTTTGACCCTTCGGTTCCCTTCGTGAGGGAGGCGAGGAACTGGGCGTTCGACTCGGTCTTGGCAATGCGGTTCAGCAGAAGCTCAATCCCCTCGTTTGCGCCAACGGCTGAGAGCATGCGGCGCATGGTCCAAACCATCTTGAGGGTCGCCTCATCAAGGAGTAGCTCCTCTCGACGCGTGCCAGAACGCTGCACGTCAATGGCCGGGAAGATGCGCTTCTCGGCAAGCTTACGGTCAAGGACGAGTTCGGAGTTACCAGTCCCCTTGAACTCTTCGTAGATCACGTCGTCCATCTTGGAACCCGTGTCCACGAGGCAGGTACCGATGATCGTGAGTGAGCCCCCCTCTTCCAACTTGCGCGCCGCACCGAAGAAGCGCTTCGGTGGGTAGAGCGCAATAGGGTCAATACCGCCGGAGAGGGTTCGTCCTGAAGGCGGGAGTGCCAGGTTGTACGCACGGGCGAGTCGGGTGATGGAGTCGAGCAGCACCACCACGTCGGCCCCTGCCTCGGTGCGTCGCTTCGCAATCTCCAGTGCCATCTCCGCAACGTGCGTGTGGTTCTCTGTTGGCTCGTCAAAGGTTGACGAGATCACTTCGCCCTTCACGGAGCGACGCATGTCGGTCACCTCTTCAGGTCGCTCGCCAATGAGACAGACCATCAGCGAGATCTCCGGATAGTTCGCGGTCACACCCTGTGCGATCTGCTTGAGGAGGCTCGTCTTACCAGCCTTTGGCGGCGAAACGATCAGCGCGCGCTGACCCTTCCCGAGTGGGTTCACCAGGTTGATGAGGCGCTGCGAAAGGTTTGAAGGATCGGTCTCTAGGTTGATCAACTCAATCGGATGGATTGGCGTCAGGTCTCCGAAGTGCGGCCTACGACGCGCTGACTCTGGATCTGTTCCAGAGATGATCTCGACGCGAAGCATTCCCCAGAACTTTTCACCCTCGCGTGGTGCGCGAATAACGCCACCGATCGTGTCGCCTTGTCGGAGTCCAATGCGGCGCAGCATCGGTGACGGTACGTAGACATCATCTGCGCTTGGAAGAAGTCCGTTGCGTCGAACAAAGCCGTAGCCTTCGTCAACGATCTCGAGGATGCCCTCCGCCCACACTTGACCCTGCTCTTCCGCCTGCGCGGTAAGGATCTTCTGGATCACGCGAGGGAGATCTTCCTGCTGGGAGGCGGTGACGTTGAACTTCTTTGCCGCTGCCATGAGCTCACTCGCCGTCATGTTGGCGAGCGCTGCAAACGTCAGCAGTCCTTCAGCGGCAAGATCTGCCTCTGACAACACCTCAACATCTTGTGGAAGAGAACCGTGCGGCATGCGCATGCCACCCTGACCGCTGTTCATGCCGGGGCCGCGTCGTGGTCCTCGTCGGGGTCCGCGGTTGCGTGGGTCGTTCATTGACATGGGGTTGGGTACCTTCCTCGTCTTGGGTGTTTCCTTGGATCCCCGCACGAAACGTCCAACGCCTCTGCGCAGGAGGAGTGAGGGGATGAGAAGACTCTATTGGATGTGCGTCGCCCCGTCAACGGGGGGCGGGAGCGGCGTTACTTTCCGCCCTTCGCCTTCGCCCAGTCCGCCTTGAAGACGGCGATCCCCTTATCCGTGAGCGGATGCTTCGACATCTGCTCAAGAACCTTCAGCGGCATCGTTGCAACATGTGCACCGACGAGCGCCGCTTCGGTCACGTGGCGTGGGTGACGGATGGAGGCGGCAAGAATCTCGCAGTGATCAAGCTCTTCGTAGTGCGAGAAGATCTCCGCAAGCTCGCGGATCACCGTCATCCCGTCTTCACTAATGTCATCGAGCCGGCCCACGAATGGACTGATCAACGAAGCGCCAGCTTTTGCGGCGAGGAGCCCCTGGTTGGCGGTGAAGATCAGCGTGCAGTTCGTCTTGATCCCCTCGCTCTTCAGGCGACTGATGGCGGCGAGGCCGTCTGTGGTCATTGGAACCTTCACCACAATGTTTGCGGCGATCTTTGCGAAGGCGAGTCCCTCCTTCACCATGCCGTCAGCATCGTCGCCGATCACTTCGGCAGAGACTGGGCCCTTGGTCAGCCCGCAGATCTCCTTAAGGAGTTCTTCATAGGAGCCACCCACCTTGGCGTAAAGCGACGGATTCGTCGTGACGCCGTCAACGATCCCCCAGCTGATGCCGGTCTTGATCTCGCTGATGTCCGCCGTATCAAGGAAGAACTTCATGATGCTGCTCCTGTTCCGTTGCTGCGAGTCGCGGCCTTATGTGCAGCCGCCTCAATTGCCTTGCGGCGCTCCGCCTGTACCGCCTCATCATCGCGCACTCCGACCATTCGCGGGGTGTAGGCGGCGAGGCGGCCCTCCTTGAGTGCGAGTGCAGCGCCAACGAAGCCATCAAAGAGTGGGTTCGGCCGAAGCGGACGGCTGGTGAATTCAGGGTGGAATTGGCTGGCAACAAACCATGGGTGATCGGCGAGTTCAATAATCTCCACGAGACGCCCGTCTGGTGAGACGCCAGAGAAGTTCATCCCAGCCGCCTCAAGCTGTGGCTTGAAGCGATTCGCCACCTCAAAGCGGTGGCGGTGCCGCTCGTAGGCAATCTCGGAGCCGTAGACGGTTGCGGCGCGCGACCCTGAGGCAAGCTTCGCTGGATAGAGGCCGAGCCGCTGGGTGCCACCCTTCTCCTCCACGCCGCGCTGGTCTGGCGTGAAGTCAATGACCGGGTGCTTGGTGAACATGTCGAACTCCGTTGAGTTCGCGTCTGCTGAGCTGAGGGTCTCGCGCGCGAACTCAATCACCGCAATCTGCAACCCGAGGCAGAGTCCGAGGTAAGGAATGCGCTCGGTGCGCGCAGTGTGCGCCGCGCGAATCTTCCCCTCAATCCCTCGATATCCGTAGCCGCCTGGCACCAGCACGCCATGAGCACCGGCGAGTTGTGCGGATACGTGTGCAGCATCTGCATCATCAAGCTGCTCCGCGTTCACCCAGCGCACGCGTACGTCCACGCCGTGCGCCCAACCCGCGTGCCTGAGTGCCTCAGTAACGGAGAGATACGCGTCAGGGAGTTCGGTGTACTTGCCCACAATTGCAATCTCAACGGCTGGCTTCTCGGCAACGATCTGCGCAACAAGCTGCTCCCACTTGGTGAGATCGGGAACGGAGGCGCTGATTCCGAGTTCGCGGGTCAGAAGGTCGCCAAGGCCGAACTTCTCGAACTGCAGCGGCACTTCATAGATGGTGCGCGCAGTGGTTGCGGGGACGACCGCCTCTACGGCTACGTCTGTAAAGAGGGCAATCTTCTCGCGCACGTCATCTGGGACCGGATGATCGGCGCGGAGGATGATCACGTCGGGCTGAATGCCGCTGCCGCGCAGCTCCTTCACTGAGTGTTGCGTTGGCTTTGTCTTCAGCTCGCCCGTTGCTGCAAGCTCTGGGAGGAGCGTGACGTGAATGTAG
>CAIZYO010000053.1 GCA_903937225.1 uncultured Chloroflexota bacterium
ATCCGCGCCCTCACCGCCGATGGCTGGTGGCGCTCCAATCCGTTCTCGATCTCTGCGGGTCCTGACGCGCGACGTCTTCGCTTCACGATTGAGGCGGTTGGCGACGGGAGCCGCCGCCTCCAGCGACTTCTCCCTGGGACACGCCTCTTCCTTGAAGGGCCGTACGGTCTCCTGACCGGTGCGGTGCGAACGCGCGAGAAGGTCCTCTTGATTGCTGGCGGGATTGGGATCACGCCACTGCGCGCGCTCCTTGAGGTGCTTCCAGCCCGACGCGGCGATCTTGCGCTGATGTATCGCGTGCCATCAAAAGATTCACTCGTCTTCAAGCGAGAGCTCCAGCGACTTGCCGACGCGCGAAACGCAGAGGTTGCGTTCGTGACGGGGAGTCGTGACGCATACACCTTCCGCGACGATCCGCTCTCTTCCGCCGGACTTAAGTCTTCCTACCCCGACATCCTTGAACGCGACATCTACCTCTGCGGGTCGCCGCGCATGATGGCGAAGGTCGAGGAGAGCCTCAAAGAACTCGGCATGCCTAAGGTGCAGGTGCACCTTGAGCGGTTTGGCTGGTAGCGCATGCCGAAGCGTGGCCTGATCGCCCTCATCCTCAGCCTCGCCGCCCTGCGGCTGATCGTTGCCTACTCGCCGCCAGGCGGAAGCATTGTCGAGGCGCCAACCGACGATCCAAGCGTTGCGCCATCGGTGGAGCCTGGTGGCTCAGGAACCGCAACGGCGCCGCCTCCCTCGGGTGTTGGCGGCGCGTATCGGGACGGCACCTTTGATGGCCCGGCGATTGACTACAAGTACGGCACCGCCCAAATCCAGGTCGTCGTTGAAGGCGGAGCGATCGTTGCCGTCAACTCTCTGCAACTCCCCACGCAGAAGGGATACACGAAGCGCGTGACTGACTTCTTCATCTCCGATGTTGGCGCGCGCGTGATTGCAGACCAAGACTGGAAGCTCTCCACAATCAGCGGAGCAACATTCACGACCAAGGCGTACGCCACAAGCATTCAGGCAGCGCTCGACCAAGCGCGCCTGCCGTGATGGTGGGCGCGGTGAACGTCCGCTCGGTATTGGAAGAGCCCGCGGTAACTGCGGGAGCCGCGGTGACTGCGGGAGCCGCGGTTGAGGCGGGACTTTCGCGGCACTCGCGGGCGTTGATGGGCACCGTCGCGAGCATTGCGCTCCCTGAGCGCGCCGCGCGCCAGGATGTGGTTGAAGACGTGGTTGAGGCCGCGTTTGCGCGCTTGCATCAAATTGACGCGCGCTTCTCTCCCTATCTTGCCGACAGTGAGATCTCGCGGATTGGTCGCGGCGAACTTGAGGTCGGAGCTGCGCATCCAGAGGTTGCCGCGATCCTGCAGGCGTGTGAGGCGCTCCGCGTAGAGAGTGACGGGCGATTCTCTGCGTGGGGGTTTCGCGCGGACGGCCGTCTCGACCCATCCGGCTACGTCAAAGGCTGGGCGATTGATGAGGCGGCGACGCTGTTGCGTGCGGGTGGTGTAACCGAGTTCGTCGTATCGATCGGCGGCGACCTCTACGCCGCAGGTGTGCCCTACACAACAACCGATGCGCGCGGATGGGGGGTTGGCATTGTTGATCC
>CAIZYO010000054.1 GCA_903937225.1 uncultured Chloroflexota bacterium
AATCTTGCGCAGCAGACTCCTGGCCGCAGAGGAGGAGCGCAAGCGCAGTGCGAACTCTGTTGCACGAAAGGCGCTCATTGGAAGCGGTGATCGAAGCGAAAAGATTCGCACGTACAACGGTCCGCAGAATCGCGTAACCGACCATCGCATTGGACTAGACAAGTTTGATGTTGATGGCGTGTTGAGCGGTGACCTCTCCGTCTTTCATGATGCACTTGCTGCCGCCGAGCAGGCGGAGCGTCTGGCGGGCGAGTGAACGACCGAGATATCCAAAGCGATCGACTCATCCAAAGCGAAGCGGACGGCCCAGCACTGCTACGCACCGCCACGGACGCACTAGAAGTTGCAGGGAGTTCAAGCCCGCGCCTTGATGCAGAACTTCTCCTCGCCGCACTGCTCGGTACGCGTGTTGCCACGTTGCGCACCGCAGTCGCTGCTGGATTTCCACTCCCACTACCGAGCAGCGCACTCCTGCCCGAACCAGAACCACTCAGCGAGCGACACCCTGAGCTTTCGGAAGCGCTGCGCGCTGCACGCGCCGCGCTCGCCGCAGGTGACGCACCCGCCGCACTCGCGGCGCTGGTGAGTGAACGCGCGAAGGGCCGACCAGTAAGTCATCTCACCGGCACGCGTGGCTTTCGTGCACTCGAACTTCTCGTCACACCAGATGTGTTGGACCCGCGTCCAGAGAGCGAACTCCTTGTTGAAACGGCACTCGCCTATTTGGGTGACCGCGCCGCCGCTGCGCGCACGTTGGGACGTGCACCTCAACCACTGAACGCCGCAGAGATTGGCACGGGGAGCGGGGCGATTGCGCTCGCCCTTGTGACCGAATCACCCGTCCCGCTGCGCTTTACCGCCACCGATCTTTCGGGGGATGCGCTTGCAGTCGCGCGCGCAAACGCGCTTCGCTCTGGAGTTGCATCGCGAGTGACGTTCTTGCACGGCGATCTTGCGGAACCACTTCTTGCGGGCCGTGCCCCAGGGGATCCACCGCACCTTGATCTCCTTGTCGCCAACCTCCCGTATGTGCCGACGGCCGAAGTGGATGCGGCAAAAGACGCCGCCCGCTTCCAGCGCGCAGGACAGCGTGATGAGACGGCCGCCCCGCTTAGCCTCGCCGAGGTGGCGATCGCCGCCGAGCCGCGCATGGCGCTCGACGGCGGGAGCGACGGCCTTGAGTGCATCCGCCGTCTGATCGCCGAGCTTCCACGACTCCTTCGCCCAGGTGGTGCGGCGGCACTCGAATTTGGCGATGGTCAAGCCGACGCGGTGAGCGCACTCGTCGCCGGCCTCGGCCTTGGGTGGCGCTGCAGCATTCGCGGAGATCTCTCGGGGCGCGCACGCGTCGCGGAGATCCGCCGTAGCGGCTAGGTTGAGCAGATGAGTGATTCACCGATCAAGTTGCTGGTCATGGACCTTGATGGGACGCTGCTCCCCCATGGCGGTGCCATCTCCGAGCGCACCATTGCCGCAATCCGTGCGGCACGCGAGCGCGGTGTGATCACCACGATCTCCTCCGGTCGCAACATCCCGAGCTTTATTGAGTACGCACGCACTGCGGGCGTGAACGGACCGCTCATCGGCATGCAAGGGGCGATCGCGCGCGAGCTGCCAGCACTTGGTGAGACCGGGAGCGGCGCGCTGCTCCGGCACGTGCCGTTCACGTCAACACTTGCCGCACGTGCCGTTGAGTGGTGCCGACAGAACGATCTCTGGGGACACGCAGTCATCCAAGACGACTACGCCTTTGATGCAACCGACCCGCACTACGAAACGTATCAAGGCTGGCTCGCGGGTAACGCGGTTGAGCGCCTCCACTCCATTACAGATCTCGCGCACCACCTACGACAAGAGCCAAATGAGATCTCCAAAGTTGTTGCGCACGCGCCAGCTGGACACCCAGAGACGGTGTTGGAGCAGGCGCGCGAAACGTTCGGGGGCGATCTTGATGTAACCATCAGCCACCCGGAATACCTTGAGTTCACCGCCCCAGGCGTCAATAAAGGCGCGGCCCTGGCGTGGCTCGCGGAGCGGCTCAACATCCCGCTCGCCGAGACCATGGCGATCGGCGACCAACACAACGACCTTGAGATGCTGCTCGCCGCAGGTCACGGCGTGGCGATGCATGGCGCCCCTGAGCCGGTTCAGCGTGCCGCACGCTACCTCGCACCGCCGAGCGAAGCGGACGGCGCAGCGCGAATGATCGAGCGCCTGATTCTCGGTTTGGACGGAGAATAGGGACATGGGTTCGCGGCGCACACCAGAGGAGATCCAGGCGCAGCGTGATCCGCGTGCGGATCAGTCGCTGCGCGAGGTTGACCCTGCGCTGAACGCGATCCTTGAACGCGAAGCGGTGCGCCAGCGCGATCACATTGAGCTGATCGCCTCTGAGAATTACGCCTACGCCGCAGTTCGTGAGGCGCAGGGCACGATCCTTACTAATAAATACGCCGAGGGTTACCCCGGGAAGCGCTACTACGCTGGGTGTGAACACATTGACTCCGTTGAAGATCTCGCCCGCACACGCGCGCTGCAACTCTTCCCTGGGAGCGAGCATGTAAACGTGCAACCGCACTCAGGCGCTTCGGCGAACATCGCCGCATTCGATACGTTGATGAAGCCAGGCGATCCGTTCGTTGCCATGAGCCTCTCCCAGGGTGGTCACCTTTCGCACGGCGCATCCGTCAACGTCTCTGGGAAGTGGTTCACGCCGCACTTCTACGGCGTGCGCGAAGACGACGGCCTCATTGATTGGGAGGGAGTCGAGCGCGCCGTCGCCGAGGCGAAGCCGAAGGTGCTGATCGCTGGCGCATCCGCGTACCCACGCACGCTCGACTTCAAACGATTCGCAGAGATCGCCCACGCTGCGGGGGCAAAACTGATGGTGGACATGGCACACATTTCAGGCGTGATTGCGGCGGGGCTCCACCCATCACCATTCCCGCACGCAGACATTGTCACCAGCACCACACACAAGACACTTCGTGGTCCGCGCGGTGGAATCGCCTTCGCGCGAGCTGCTGACGGCGCCGCTATTGATAAGAGTGTCTTCCCAGGGAGCCAGGGCGGCCCACTGATGCACGTCATTGGTGCAAAAGCGGTCGCCTTCTCACTCGCACTTGAACCAGAATTCCGAAGTTACATGAAGCGCACGCTCGAAAACGCGCAGGTGCTCGCCGCCGCACTGAAGGCAAATGGATTCGGCGTGGTGACTGGCGGAACAGATAACCACCTCATCCTCTGCGATGTCACACCACTCGGTGTCACTGGGAAAGAGGCGACCGCCGCGCTAGAAACCGCAGGGATCACGATCAACAAGAACAGCATTCCGGGCGAAACACGTTCACCGATGGTGACGAGCGGCGTTCGATACGGCACGCCTGCAGCGACCACGCGCGGCATGGGCTCCGCTGAAATGGAACAGATTGCCGTCTGGTCAGCAGAGGCGATCGCGCGCCGCGAAGATCCAGCGGCACTTGCGCGCATTGAGGCCGAAGTGATCAAGATGGCGCGCGCCTTCCCAGTCCCTGGTGCCGATGCGTCAGCGCTTGCGCAGGCAGGCGACGCGCAACCTTCACGCAGTACAACATGATCTTCGCTGCCGCAGCGCTTGTTGCTGCGTTGACAGCTGGTATGGGAACGCTCGCGATGCGCGCGATCGCGCGGAAATACAACATTGCCGATCACCCGAGCGAGCGAAGGATCAACACCAAACCAGTACCGCGCGCGGGCGGCCTCGCCGTCGCAGGTGCGTTCGCGCTGATCGGAACACTTCTTGTGATCTTCTCCGCGCAACTCGGGCTCAGCGCAGGAAGCGGTTCGGCGGAACTGACGAGTGATGGCGCCGCTGCACTCTTGCTCGGTACGGTGATCGCTGGAGTGATCGGACTGATTGACGACCGTTACGATCTGCGCGCGCGGTGGCAGATCATTGGACAGTTTCTGATTGCGCTAATCCCAATCGCCTTTGGGTTGCGGATCGCCTTCATCTCAAATCCTTTTGGCGCGGGCGACCTCCTCTTCCCTGACGCGATCGCGCTCGGCGTCACGATCTTCTGGACGCTCGGCATGCAGAACAGCATGAATTTCATTGACGGACTGGACGGACTCTCTGGAGGTATCTCACTCTTCGCCGCCGTCACACTCGGCGTCATCGCACTCCCAACAAGTCCGCTGCTCGCCGCACTCAGCTTTACGCTCGCAGGTGCGCTTGCCGGTTTCTTGCGCTTCAACTTCTACCCGGCATCCATCTATATGGGGACGAGCGGCATTCTCGCGGTGGCGTACGCGCTAGCCGTCCTTGCACTGCTCGGCACGGCGAAGGTGGCCGCGGCGCTTCTCATCCTTGGCGTGCCCATCATTGATGCGCTCTTTGTCATCGTTGGGCGGATCGCCGCCGGACGATCTCCATATACGCCTGACGAGAGCCACATCCATCGCCGCCTCCTCAGCTACGGCTTCTCGCACCGCGGCTCCGTCCTCGTCCTCTATGCCCTCACCGCAGCGCTCTCCATCCTCGCGCTTCTCCTGACCGGAAGCGCCACGCTCTACGCCTTCATGGGCCTCCTTGTGGTGCTTGGCGGCGTGGTCGCTTACCTCTCTCGTGCAACCGAGCGGACCTCCAAGTGAGCCTCCCTGAGCGTGCCCCCGGAGATCAGCGCGAGAGTCAGACCCCTCGGCTAGAATCGCCGCGGACCCCCAACGAGCCGCCCGCGGAGGCTGCCTTCGAAGGGAAGAGCGCCTACCTCGTGCTCTTCTCGCAGATCGGCGCAATGCTCCTCGTGGCGAACCTTGGTGGGGCACTCCTCGGGAACTGGCTGGACGGGCTTCTTGGGAGTGGACCACTCTTCTTGGTGGTTGGATTCCTCGGGGGCTTCGCGGTCGGCTCGATCGGAGCGGCACGCACCGTCCGCCGGGCGCTGAACATGATTGACGAAGAGGACCGCCGGCGAAGAGAACAGAAACTAGAGGCGCGAGTCAACGAGAAGTCTGGAAGGAGCGAGTAGTGAGCATCGCGGCTCCCCGCAAGTCCACGACACGACGCACCCTCCTTCTCGCAGCGCTTGGCGTCCTCGCTCTTGACGCGTTTGCCATTGCAACCTTTGGCGGCGTTGGGCTGAACGGCTTCCCGGGCGACGTGATCAAGCGCGCACTAGAGCCGATCGTTCCGCACACGGTCATTGACCTTGGTGGAGATCCAACGCATGCAGCGTCACTCTTTGACTTTTATCCGAGCATCACTGGCTCAATCATCATGAGCTGGGTGGTGATGGCCGTCATCATCATCCCGCTGACGATTGCCGCACGCCGACTCAAGGAGATTCCAGGAAAGGTGCAGAACACGTTGGAATTTGCAATTGAAAGCCTCTCCAACTTCGCCATTGGAATCGGTGGCGCTGGCGCAAAGCCATTCGTCACCTTCTTCCTCGCCTGCTTCCTCTTTGTAGCGGTTTCCAACTGGTCTGGCCTCATTCCAGGCGTTGGACGCGTCCATGAGTTCCGCGCGCCAACAAGTGATGTCAATGTCACCGTTGGCCTTGCACTCGTTGCCTTCTTCTACTTTCACTACCAAGGATTTAGAGCGCTGGGATTCGGCGGGTATCTTGGAAAGTTCTTCACGCTGAAGGGCGGCCCAGTTGGTCTCATCGTTGGTGTCCTTGAATTCTTTCTTGAGTTCGTCAAGCCGATCACGCTCGCCATGCGACTCTTCGGCAACATTTACGGCGGCGAACTTGCGCTCGCTGTGATGACAACAATCACAATCGCCTTTATTCCAATTACGCTCTACGGCCTTGAGCTCTTCGTTGGGCTGATGCAGGGCCTCATCTTCAGCGTGCTCATCCTGGTCTTCACCATGCTCGCCATGGAGGGGCACCACGAAGAGGGGCACGATGAGCATCACGAACCTGCTGGGGCAGGTGAAGGCTCCGCGGCGGGAGCAGAATCGCGAGTTGCGGCACACTAGCCGTAGCTGAAAGAGAGCAGGACCGACCGAGCGGAAGCGTCCGGACGGCGGTCACAGTAGGAGGTACAGAAATGGACAAGCTCCAGGCGGGCCTCGCGGCCCTTGCAGTAATCGGGCCGGCCATCGGCGTAGGCATGGCTGCAGCGGCAGCGGTGAGCGCGATCGGTCGAAATCCAGAGGCGGCCGGCGCAATCCGCGGCGTCTTCATCATCGGTGCAGCGTTCGCAGAAGGCCTCGGCGTTCTCGCGATCGTGCTCGGCATCCTTTCACTCGTTCTTTAATCAGCAAACGTGCAGATCGTTGAGGCGCAGATGATTGAGTTGATTCAGGGAGTGCTCGGAGCCTTCCCGTACGCTGAGGCCGCCGCTGGCGAAGCCGAAGGTGCGGGCTTGAGCTTCAACCTGTTCTGGATCTTGATCTCTGCGGCGAACTTCGGCTTCTTCATCATTGTCTTGCGTGCAGCAGCGCTCGGTCCCATCACAAAGATGTTGGATGAGCGACGCGAACGCATTGAGCGCGGCCTTCGCGACGCGGCAGACGCCGCACTCGCAAAGGGGCGCGCGATTGAAGCGGCCGATGCCTCATTGGCAGAAGCACGACGTGAGTCAAATGAGATTCGCGCCAACGCGGAAAAGGCGGCGGCGCAGATTCGTGAACAGCAGGCGGCGGCACTCAAACTGGAACTCGAGAAGATGCGTGCCGACGCAACCGCAGAGATTGAGGCGGCGCGCGTGAGCGCACTCGCGTCTATTCGAAGTGAGGTTGCTGACCTTGCAATCAGCGCGGCGACCAAGGTGGTCGGCGCATCAATGGACGGTGATCGTCAGCGTGCACTCGTTGGCGAGTTCCTGGACGAGCAGCGCGGGAAGGGGAACTGATCGTGGATCGACCCCTCGGCTCCGCACGTCGCTATGCGGCAGCCCTCCTCTCCCTCGCGGGTGATGGAGCGGCGGCAGAGGCCCTCGTGGCTGAGCTCGATCGCGTGGCGGAGGTGGTGAGCACACCAGGGGCCCGCACAATTCTGGATGATCCGCGCACCCCGGCGGCGGCACGCGTTGGCGCTCTTGAGGCGGCAACCGGAGCAACGGTGAGCCCAGCTGTACACACGCTGATGGGAGCGCTCGCTTCTCGTCGAAAGTTGGGACGACTTCCCGCAATCGCAGAGGCAACGCATGAGGCGCTGGACGCACGCAACGGGATCGCAACTGCGCGCGTGAGCACACCTTCAGAGATCGGCGCAGACGAGCGCAGCAAGATTGAGGCGCAGGCAAAAGAGATCGCTGGTGGCAGCGTGCGCGTCAGCTATGACATTGACCAAAGCCTTGTTGGAGGCGTCACGCTTCGCGTGGGCGACCTCCTCATTGATGGAAGCGTCAAAGGAAAACTCGCGCGCATGCGTGAGCGCATCCTTTCGGCAGCCGGCTGAACCGGCGCAGCGCGTAGAGCAGCGAGGAGCAGAGAACCATGGCAATCAAGTCAGACGAGATCATCAGCATCTTGAAGTCGCAGATCGCGGGCTTTGACGGCGGCGCCGAGTCGCGCACCGTTGGCACCGTGGTCGAAGTGGGCGACGGTATTGCACAGGTCTATGGACTCTCTGGAGCACTCTCGTCTGAACTTCTGGAGTTCCCTGGCGGCGTGGCCGGCATGGCACTCAACCTTGGCGAAGAGACGGTCGGCGCCGTGCTCCTTGGTGATGCGAAGAGCATTAAAGAGGGCGACACCGTAAAGACAACCGGTCGCGTTGTTGAGGTTCCGGTTGGACCAGAACTCATTGGTCGCGTGGTTGATCCGCTCGGTCGTCCACTGGACGGCAAGGGTCCAATCAATGCAAAGAAGAGCCGCCCCGTTGAGCGCATTGCGCCGGGCGTGATCAGCCGCAAGTCAGTCACCACGCCAGTGCAGACTGGTATCAAGGCGGTTGACGCACTCATCCCAATCGGTCGCGGACAGCGCGAGTTGATCATCGGTGACCGCCAGACCGGAAAGACCGCCGTGGCGATCGACACGATCATCAATCAGAAGGGGAAGGGCCTCATCTGCATCTACGTTGCAATCGGCCAGAAGCTCTCCACGGTGCGCACCGTTGTTGCCATGTTGGAGAAGCAGGGCGCCATGGGGCACACCGTCGTTGTGGTCGCAGGCGCCGAAGATCCAGCGCCACTGCAGTACCTTGCGCCGTTTGCCGGTTGCGCGATTGCAGAAGAGATCATGGAAGAGGGCGTCACCGTTGACGGGAAGGAAGTGCGCGACGCGCTCTGCGTCTACGACGATCTCTCCAAGCACGCGGTTGCGTATCGCGAAATGGCGCTCCTCTTGCGCCGACCGCCAGGGCGCGAAGCGTATCCAGGCGACGTCTTCTATCTGCACAGCCGACTCCTTGAGCGCGCCGCGCGACTCTCGGACGATTTGGGCGGCGGTTCGATTACGGCGCTTCCAATCATTGAGACGCAGGCGGGCGACGTTTCGGCGTACATCCCAACAAACGTCATCTCCATTACGGACGGACAGATCTTCCTTGAGACCGACCTCTTCAACGCGGGTCAGCGACCAGCGGTGAACGTTGGTATCTCCGTCTCACGTGTGGGTTCCGCCGCGCAGACGAAGGCAATGAAGAAGGTTGCCGGACCGCTGAAGCTCGACCTTGCGCAGTACCGAGAGCTCGCGGCGTTCGCGCAGTTCTCAGGTGACCTCGACAAGTCAACGCGCGATCAGCTGACGCGCGGTGAGAAGCTCTCCGCCATCACACGCCAGCCACAGTACGCACCAGTGGCGGTGGAGAAGCAGGTCGCCATCCTGTACGTCGCGTCAAAGGGGAAGTTGGACGACATCCCTACGCCGCGCGTGAGCGAGTTCGAGAGCGGCTTCTATACGTTCCTTGATCGCGAGCGCCCACAGGTGCTCACCGAACTCGCCAAGGAGCAGGCGTTGACGGACAACGCCGCGAAGGGACTCGACGAGGCCGTTGACGTGTTCCGAAAGAGCTTCCTCGCCTAATGGCAAGCCAGCGCGAGATCCGACGACGCATCGGCGCGGTGAAGAATATTCGCCAGATCACGCGCGCCATGCAGTTCGTTGCCGCCTCCAAGTTGAAGCGTGCACAGGAGTCCACGCTCGCGGCACGACCGTACGGTCACTCCATTGATGAAGTGATCGCGGACCTCGCTTCGGTGCTTGGTGAGGAGGGGCATGCCCTGCTCCGCAAGCCCGCCGACGATGGAGCGAAGCTGATCGTTCTCTTTACCACCGACCGTGGCCTTGCTGGCGCGTTGAACTCCAACCTGATCCGCTTCGCCATGAAGGAGTTGGAGAGCGCAGGGCCTGGGACCCGCATCGTCACGATCGGGAAGAAGGGTCGTGACGCCCTGGCCCGGGGTGGCTATGAGATTGCGGCCGCCTTCCCCGGATACGGAGATAAGCCAACCTTCGCCGACGTCACCCCGCTCGTACGCCTCCTCACGGATGACTTCCTTGGCGGCCGTGCGGTGAGCGTCACCCTGATCCACCCAACCTTCGTCTCCACCCTGGTGCAGCGCCCAGAAGGGGTGCAGCTCCTCCCAATCCAACCAACTGCAGACACGGCAGGCATTCCGGGGAATCAATTCCTCTTCGAGCCCGATCCCGCCACGGTGTTGGAGGCGCTCCTCCCACGCTACGTTGCCACGCGCATCTTCCAGGCGGTCCTGGAGACTACGGCGTGCGAGCAGTCAAGCCGCATGGTGGCGATGAAGAACGCAACGGAGAGCGCAGGAGATCTCATCAGTGACCTCACACTCACCTATAACAAGGTCCGACAGGCGAACATCACCCGAGAGATGATCGAAATTGCTTCGGGCGCAAGCGCGCACTGAAGCTGAGAGCGTAGGAGGAGTTATGGCGAACGCAGGAACGAAGAGCGCAGGAGCCGTAGGAACGGTCGTTCAAGTCACCGGACCAGTCGTTGACATTGAGTTCGCCGCACGAGAGCTGCCTGCGATCTACAACGCGGTTCGCGTTGACCGCGCAGACGGATCACTAGTTGTTGAGGTGCAGCAGCATCTCGGCAACAATCGTGTGCGATCGGTCGCCATGACAACAACCGACGGCCTCGCACGTGGCGCAAAAGCCACGGACCTCGGTGCGCCGATCTCCGTCCCTGTTGGCGCGGGAACGCTCGGCCGCGTCTTCAACGTGCTCGGTGAAGCCATTGACCAGGCGGGCGACGTGAAGTCGGATACGCGACTTCCAATTCACCGCTCCGCTCCACCATTCGACGACCTGACCACGGAGACGGAACTCTTCGAGACTGGCATCAAGGTGATCGACCTTGTCTGCCCATTCAAGAAGGGTGGAAAGATCGGAATCTTCGGCGGCGCCGGCGTCGGTAAGACGGTGGTCATCCAAGAGCTGATTCGCAACGTTGCGCAGGAGCACTCCGGCTACTCCGTCTTTGCGGGCGTCGGTGAGCGTTCACGCGAAGGGAACGACCTGATTCACGAAATGCGTGACTCAGGCGTTATTGATAAGACCGTGATGGTGTTCGGGCAGATGAACGAGCCACCTGGAGCGCGTCTGCGCGTTGCGCTTTCCGGCTTGACGATGGCGGAGTACTTCCGCGACGAAGAGGGTCGCGACGTGCTCCTCTTCATCGACAACATCTTCCGCTTCACGCAAGCGGGATCCGAGGTGTCCGCGCTTCTCGGCCGCATGCCGAGCGCCGTGGGATACCAGCCGAACTTGGCAACGGAGATGGCGGCGCTCCAGGAGCGCATCACCTCCACCAAGAAGGGGTCGATCACGTCACTGCAGGC
>CAIZYO010000055.1 GCA_903937225.1 uncultured Chloroflexota bacterium
CCCGGAGCATCCATATGTTGCCAACACGCTGGAGAAGGACACGACTGCAACTCGTAGCGAAGCGCTTGTTGAAGTCTACAAGCGACTGCGACCAGGCGATCCACCCACCGGCGACAATGCCCGCTCGCTCGTTGAGAATCTCTTCTTCAATGCACGACGATACGACCTTGGTCGCGTCGGTCGCTACAAGTTCACGCAGCGACTCAAGGAGACCGCTGGTCTCATGAACCTTGAGCTGCCAGGCGATGCAACGCGCACACTGACGCGCGAAGACCTCGCCGCAATCGTTGGCCACCTGATCATTGCGAACGAGGGCGGCGCACATCGAGACGTCACCGACCACCTTGGCAACCGCCGCGTGCGCGCCAACGGCGAACTGATCCAGAACGCCTTCCGCGTCGGCCTGCTGCGCATGGAGCGCGTCATCAAGGAGCGCATGACCATTCAGGAAGACGACAAGGCGACGCCGAGCGCGCTCGTCAACGTGCGTCCAGTGGTTGCGGCGATGAAGGAATTCTTCGGCGGTTCACAGTTGAGCCAGTTCATGGATCAGACGAACCCACTCGCCGAGCTCACCAGCAAGCGCCGCCTCTCCGCGCTCGGCCCAGGCGGCCTCTCGCGCGAGCGCGCCGGCTTCGACGTCCGCGACGTCCACCACAGCCACTACGGCCGAATTTGTCCAATTGAGACACCAGAAGGTCCGAACATCGGATTGATCGGATCGCTGGCGACCTTCGGTCGCGTCAATGACCTCGGCTTCATTGAGACGCCCTATCGCCGCGTGAAGGAGGGTCGCGTCACTAATGACGTGGTCTACCTCCCAGCGGACGAAGAGGAGCGCTTCGCGATCGCCCAGGCGAACGCCGAACTCGACGAGAACTCGCACCTCGTTGGCGAGCGCATCTACTGCCGCAAGGGCGAAGGCTTTGAGTTGGTTGAGCCGTCCAAGGTTGAGTTCATGGATGTCTCGCCGAAGCAGGTCGTCTCCGTGGCGACCGCGCTCATCCCGTTCCTTGAGCATGACGACGCCAACCGCGCACTCATGGGATCGAACATGATGCGGCAGGCGGTGCCGCTGATCTCGCCGAACGCTCCTGTGGTCGGCACTGGCGTTGAGGGTCGCGCGGCGCGTGACTCCGGCCAGGTGGTGATCGCCCGTCGAGCAGGCGTGGTCACCTCCGTTGCCGCTGACCTGATCGTTGTCGAGCCTGATGAGGCGTCGAGCAAGAAGGATATGGACCGCTACGTCCTGTTGAAGTTTGTCCGATCCAACCAGGGGACCTGCCTCAACCACCGCCCATCCGTAGAGGTTGGTGACCGCGTGACTCCGGGCCAGGTGATTGCAGACTCCATGTCTACCGATCAGGGCGAGCTTGCGCTCGGCCAGAACGTGGTCGTGGCCTACATGTCATGGGAGGGCTACAACTACGAAGACGCCATCATCATCAGTGAGCGACTCGTTCGCGAAGATGTCTTCACCTCCATTCACATTGAGAAGCATGAGACCGAAGCACGCGAGACGAAGCTCGGTCCAGAAGAGATCACCCGCGACATTGCCAACGTTCCAGAAGAGCTGCTCGCCAGCCTCGACGAGAAGGGTGTGATCCACGTTGGCGCGGCGGTGCGCCCAGGTGACATCCTCGTAGGAAAGATCACACCGAAGGGCGAGACCGAAGTGACGGCGGAAGAGCGACTCCTCCGCGCGATCTTCGGCGAGAAGGCGCGCGAGGTGAAGGACTCATCGCTGCGACTTCCACACGGCGAGCGCGGCACCGTGGTGGAGGTGCGCGAGTTCCTCCGCGAAGATGCGGATCTCTCCGCGGGCGTCAACCAGTTGGTGCGCGTCTCTGTGGCGCAGAAGCGCAAGATCTCTGTTGGTGACAAGATGGCCGGCCGTCACGGCAACAAGGGCGTTGTTTCGCGCATCCTCCCAGTTGAGGACATGCCATTCCTCCCAGACGGAACCCCTGTTGACATCATCCTCAATCCGCTCGGCGTGCCGAGCCGCATGAACATTGGCCAACTTCTTGAGACGCACCTCGGCTGGGCGCTTGCGAAGCAGGGCCTGAAGGGCGCCACGCCAGTCTTCGACGGCGCGACCGAAGAGAAGATCATCGCCGAACTTGAAGCGGCCGGCCTCCCAGCCGACGGCAAGATCACGCTGCGCGACGGGAAGAGCGGCAAGGAGTTCGACCGACCGATCACCGTTGGCGTGACCTACATGTTGAAGCTGCACCACTTGGTAGAGGACAAGATCCACGCGCGCTCAACCGGGCCATACAGCCTCATCACCCAGCAGCCGCTCGGTGGAAAGGCACAGTTCGGCGGACAGCGATTCGGCGAGATGGAAGTCTGGGCGTTGCAGGCGTACGGCGCCGCAAACATTCTCCAAGAGATCCTCACCGTCAAGTCAGACGA
>CAIZYO010000056.1 GCA_903937225.1 uncultured Chloroflexota bacterium
AAGAAGGCCGCTGCGAAGAAGGCCGTCAAGAAGGTAGCCAAGAAGGCCGTTAAGAAGGCTGTGAAGAAGGTTGCCAAGAAGACCGCAAAGAAGAAGACGGCGAAGAAGGCTGTCAAGAAGGCCGCGAAGAAGGCCGCTCCTAAGAAGAAGGCTTCCAAGAAGAAGGCTTCGAAGAAGGCTGCAGCGGCACCTGCCGCTTCAACCGGCTGGAGCATCTTCGGTTCCAACAACAAGTAATCTGACGACCGTCGCGTTCGCGCGACACGTCACTTGCTGATGTGAAGAAGCCCCGCCCATTTGGGCGGGGCTTCTTCTTTCTCTAGATTCCGTTAATGATCCGAGACGCTTCGGCAAAACCCCGATGCGCTGTGAGCGAATCAAACCACTCGCTCGGGATGGCCTCTACTCCGTATCGAACCCCCGCAAGCCCGCCCGCAATTGCAGCCGTGGTATCCGTATCGTTACCGTATGAGATTGCAACCTCCACGCAGTCGCGGAAGCTACTCGTGGTCTCAACCGCGGTGAACGCGCTGACCAGGCTGTCTGCGACATACGCACCTCCCAGTGCCCGCTTGACTTGAAGACAGCTTGGGATGAGCTCGAGCAAATCTGGCTGCATACGCAACACGTGATTGAGACGCTGGACGGACAGTTCGCGTGCTTCGCCAGCCTCCCCCCCATCGAGGAGTACCCGCGCGTACAGCAGGTAAATCGCTGACGCAACGGCGACCCGCGGGTGTCCATGAGTGACCTGTGTGGCCTCTATTCCGCGGCGAACCAACTCCGAATCATCAAGGTCTATTCCGCATAAGAGCACGGGGAGAATGCGCATCAGTGCTCCGTTCGCCTGCGTTGAGTCACCGCGTGGCCCAGCCTCTGCAGCGGGAGATCCTTGTTGGATGCTCTCGAGCGCGGTTCGCGTGGTGCCGCCAATGTCAAAGCAGGTCCCGTGCGCGGTGTATGCGCCGTCTTTCCACCAGCGCAGCAGCCGTGCGCCTTGGTCCTCCAGGCTCCAGCCCACTGACTGAATTGAGTCTGCAAGTGCGAGTGTGGCTGCACCATCATCTGTCCATGTTCCGGAGGGCTGCTGGTGCGCAAGGAATCCCGCGGCGGGTGTTGGGCGTGGCGCGGTGTTGGGAGGGCCAAACTCCCACGGCGCTCCAATTGCATCGCCCACCAGGACGCCCCATGCCCCTCCGCGGGCCCGTTGTTCTGGGCGAAGCCCGCTCACGAGATTCTCTTTCGGCCCTTACTGCGTTCCAGGAGTGCCACGCCGAGTGCGCGGCGTGTGGATGGAGGAACTGCGGGACGACTGCGTCGTGAGTTCATGCCGTCTGGAAGATAGGCGCCGAATGATGCGGCGAAATCAATCTCTTCGCGCTCTGTTGCCCCCTCTTCCAGGTAGACGGCATCATTGGCGTCCAGCTGCTCAATCAGTGTGACGATCTCCGGGCTCATGGCGGCGGAGGTGATCAAGAGGCGCTCATCTGGGTACGCCCAGGCGCAGTACGCGGTGGCACCCGCCACATAGACACTCATGAGACGTGCACGATTTCTTCGGCGACGCTTTGGGGCGTCCGCGCGAACTCGAGAGGAGAGTTGACTCATAGGGCTCCTTCCGCTGTGCAGAGCCGTCCGGCGGCGCCGTGACGGGATCGGCAACCCTACTATTGATCCCCAGTGTGTCAAGTGCCTGACACAGGTTTCGCCGATCTTTTGTGCGTGATCGGCGCTCGTGCGGTCAATACCCGCGGCGCACCATCTCAATGAAGACACGACCGGCGGTGCGAGCGTCGCTCTCGGCACGGTGCGCTGGCCCCTCCAGCTTGATCTGGAACTCCTTGACGACCTCTTCAAGGCGCGGCCACTTCTGGTCAGGCGCGGTGAGGCCCCGCATGGTGCAGTAGGTGTGTTGATCACGCCCGAGTTCAATGCCGAGCCACTGCAGCCCCTCGGCGTCAAAGGACATGTTGTGCGCGATCACGAGCTCCGCCCCCGCGAGGCGCTCGGCGAGGCCGTCTCCCGCCTCATCCACATCAACTCCGTCTTTATCGATCATCGCCTGCGTGATGCCGGTCAGCTCAGCAATGAAGTCGCTGACGGGCGAGTCTGACTTGACGAGCGCGGACCAGGCCGCAACCTCGCGGTCTCGCTCGTAGGTGATGAGGCCGATCTCAATCACGGCAACATCGGGATCCTTCTTCCAGATCCCCGTGGTCTCAAAGTCCAGCGCAACCCAACGCTTCGGCAGGGTGCCGCGGAATCTGTCGCGTGGCTCAGGGAGGATCATGCGGTGATTATGGGGGTTCACCGCTACGATGTGCAGATGATCACCAGACGCGCCGCCACCCTCCTGCAGCGAACCGCGCGCGGGCGCACCCCCGAGCTACTCGTTGGGTTTGGTGCGGCGGCTATCCTCGCGTGCGACCTGATCGACCCGACGCTCGATGCGCGCATCTACGCCGCCTCCGAACATGCGCTCGGATCTGCCGCCTGGCTCTTCCATACGGGACTCGCCGCACTCTTCGCTGTGCTGATCCTTCTGTATGTGCGCCTGCGAACCAGCCCGCTGCATCGCGGCGTGCGCCGCGGCTTGGTTATTGGGGCGATTGGCGTGATTGGCGTTGTGCTCTTCCCTACTGATCCAGGCTGGGGCGTGGTGAGCGTGCCTGGGCGGCTGCATCCAATCTTTGCGCTGATTGCAGCGGGGAGCCTCCTTTATGTGGGGTCTCGACTCTCGCGCCCGCGCAGCGTCCTGCTGCACACGGCGGCCTTTATTGGTGCGGGCTTCCTTGGTGGGTTTGTTGGTGGCGGTGCGGGGTTCGCTGAGCGCTTCGCCCTGGCGATCGTGGGGCTCCTTCTCTACCTCGGCGCCTACCGTTCGCGCACCGGCGAGATCTAGTTCAGCGAACGCTCGCTAGACGCTCTTCCCACTGACCGGACGCGGTCGGCTCGCACGCGTCAGCTTCACCTCAACGATTGCGCACATGCCATCTTCTGCTGCGCGCGTGAGTTCTTTCATCTCAGTAGTGCTGTTCACCCCGTAGACCCAGTGGCCACGGATGGTGCGCACGAGCAGGCCACAGATCGCTCGGCTCTCCGCGGCGCTATACCCACGCGTCCGAAAGAGTGGCCCCGCCCAGTCCACGTACCGGTCAATGTTTGCCTCAAGAAGCGTCCGAGAGGCTGCACGCCCCTGCTTCGTTGAGTTGATGTACGTGATGATGTCCCAGCGCGAAGAGGTCTCCAGGTGGATCTTCCCCATGCCCATCACAAGTGCATGCAGCTGCTCGCGCCAGTTCGCTTCGGTCCACGGTGTGGTGGTCTGCTTCATTAGTGCAGGCCACCAGACCTTGATCCACTCTTCGTAGATCTCCGCAAAGATGGCGTCGCGATCATCAAAGAATTGATAGGCCGTTCCGGCGGCAATCTTCGCCTTGCTGGCAATCATCTGCATGGTGATGTTGCCGACTCCTTCGCTCTTGGCGAGCGTCTCGGCGGCGGAAAGGATCTGCTTCCGAGTGCGGAGCGATCGCTCTTGGCTCGGGACGCGTCGGCGTCCTGGGATCCAGTTGCCGAGCGGGAAGGCATCAGGGGTCAGCTGCTTCCCAGCTTCCACCACGATCTTCCCTTTGGTCATGCGCGTTGATGACTTCATGCGCTGAGTGTCGCAGGTCTCACCTAG
>CAIZYO010000057.1 GCA_903937225.1 uncultured Chloroflexota bacterium
CCACTTCAGACGAAGGTCCAACGACGCCAGCTGGCGAAGGAGCCCTCGCTGACTGATCTGATCCGCGTCAATGTGCTCGTCGCTGAGCGCTCGGGCCTCTCTCGTCGTGGCGCTGATGCAGCGATTGCGGCGGCGCGAGTTACGAGTGCAGGCCGAACTGTCCTCCTTGGCGAGCGAATGGAGCCGAGTTCACTCCTTGAACTTGACGGAAAGGCGCTCGCTGCGCGTAGTGGCGCGCCAGCTGATGTAAGCGATCCGCTTGGTGGCGCGGAGATGCTCGCGTGGCATAAGCCCTGGGGGGTCACCACAACGCACGCGGACCCACATGCTGAGATCACGCTGCCGCAGGCGCTCACCCCGCTCCTCGGCGAGACGCGCGCCGCGCGCATGCTTTCAATCGGTCGACTCGATCGGGAGAGCGAAGGACTGCTGCTCCTCACACCTGAGCGCCGCCTGGTGTCACCGATCGCACACCCGCGCGCTGGCCTTCAACGCGGATACGCAGTGATGTGTGACCTACCGCTCGGACACGCGGAGCAGACGCGGTTGCGCGCAGGGATTCGGCTTACTGATGGATGGGCGCGCGCGCTTGACGCGCGGGAGATTCGCCCGGACGATCGACTCCCCGAGGACGTACTGGACGATGGTTCGGACCCTGCACAGTGGAGCTACATCGCACTGGGGGAGGGACGCCACCACGAGGTGCGCAGGCTCTACGGCGCGATTGCGCGCCCTGTGCGGCGGCTAATTCGCATTTCGTTCGGACCAGTCCATCTTGCAAACATTCGCGTCGGCGAAGCACGACCACTCGAGGTGACAGAGCGAGCCGAACTCGGCAACGTTCTCCTCGCTTCGGCAACCCGATCGGCAGTCAACCCGTGACGCAGATCGCCATTGACGGACCAGCGTCAAGTGGGAAGAGCAGCGTCGGGGTCCGAGTCGCCGCATCGTTTGGGTACGGTTTCTTGGACACTGGACTGCTGTATCGGGCGGTCACGAGGGCGGCACTTGATGGCGGCGTAGCAGGTGCTACTGGCGCGCTGCTTGAGGTCTCATCAGCCATCAGTGCAGGCGACGCAGAGAAGCTTGTGCAACTCGCGCACCTTGCGGACGTGGATCTTGAGAGTGGGAGTGCGACGATCGTGGTGGATGGCAGGCCCTTTGAAGCATCAGAGCTTGAGGGTGGCGACGTGGAGCGCGCCGTTGCGGCGATTGCAGCCATCCCAGAGGTTCGGGCAGCACTCCGCACCGTGCAGCGCGAAACCGCCATGCGTGGAGGCGTCGTGCTCGCCGGGCGTGACATTGGGACGGTGGTCTATCCGGAGGCCCAACACAAGTTCTTCCTTGACGCGTCCGCTGAGACGCGCGCGTTGCGCCGAGCAATCCAGCGTGGCTTTAGAGAGGGTTCAGATGAACACCAGGAGGCGCTGCGTAGCCTGATCGCTCGAGATCGGGAGGATCGCGGCCGATTAGTGGCACCACTCCGCGCTGCCGATGATGCCCACCTCATTGAGACGGATTCCCTCACGCTTGACGGCGTTGTTGATCAGATCGTGCAGAGGGTTCGTTCGTCGTCACATGTCGCTTGATCGTCCACCGCTTGGGATGCGCCTCTCCGACGCGTTCGGAGGTTGGGCCATTCGCCGTCTCGCACGCGAGATCGTTGTCGAGGGGATGGAGCGAATCCCGAAGGATGGGCCCGTCATCTTGGTTGGAAATCACATTTCATGGCTTGACCCAATCTTTTTGGCGTGCTGGCTAACGCCTGAGACCGGACGCGCGATCAATTGGATGGGGAAGGCGGAGGCGATGCGCTGGCCTCTGGTCGGCACGTTCCTGCGCGTCAATGGAGTTTTCGGTGTGCGGCGGGGGGCGGCAGACCTTGAAGCCTTTCGCTTGGCCGAAGGGGTGCTCCGGGATGGGAACGTTCTAGGGATCTACCCTGAAGGGACGCGTTCCCGTGACGGGAAGATTGGTACCTTCCGAGACGGCGCGGCACTTCTCGCGTTGCGCAGTGGAGCTCCCGTTGTCCCCGTTGCAGTGAGCGGTACCGAACAACTTTGGCCTCGGGGCGCACTACTCCCGCGACGGGCGGCAAGGATTCACATGGTAATTGGTGAACCACGCCGATTCACGTATTCAGCAGGCGATCGCCCAGCCCTTCCGCTCGTTGCCGAGCAGATGCGAGCCGCCGTAGCCACCCTCCTCCCGCACGAGTACCGCCCATAGCGAAGCAGCACAAGCGAGGGCGAGCGCCTTCCAGGCGGCAGGTTCGCTTGGATGGGTGGAGTAGGGGATAATCGCCCACATGGGAAGTGTCGAGAGCATCAGCATCGCGAAGCGCACAGGGGTCTGCTATGGCGTGCGCGAGGCGATCGACAAGGCGAAGGTTGCGCGCGCCGAGGGGAAGGCAACACACACGCTCGGGCACGTCGTGCACAACGAGGGACTGATCGCGGACCTTCATGCTCGTGGTATTGAGAGCGTGGAGACGCTCGACCAGGTGACCGAAGGCGCGGCAATCGTCATTCGTGCGCATGGGGTAACCCCAGAGGTGCTGCAGCGCGCCAATGAGCGTGGTCTTGAAGTGATCGACGGGACTTGTACCTGGGTGGTACAGGAGCATCGCGAGCTAGCGAAGCTCGTGGAAGAGGGCTACGAGATCGTGCTTCTTGGGACACCGCACCATCCGGAGGTCGTGGGCCTCCTCGGTTTCGCCCCCAACGCAATTCTGGTTGACGAAGAGGAGGATTGGGCGAAGATCCCGCGTCGGAAGCGCATGGCCCTAATCACCCAATCAACGCAACCCCCCTGGAAGTTTGAGCGGCTCGCCGCCTTCCTCGTCTCTCGCTGCCATGAACTGAAGGTGCTGAACACCGTCTGCCCAGTCACCATTCGTCGCCAGGAAGACACGATGGAGGCGGCTCGATCCGTTGACATGATGGTGGTTGTGGGTGGGAGCAAGAGCGCGAACACGAAGGAGCTCACTCGTCTTTGCGAGATCAGCGGCACGCGAGCACTCCAAATTGAATCTGCTGCTGATTTGCGTGACCCTGCACCATTCGCGGGTGTCATCCGAGTCGGCGTGACCGGCGGAACAAGTACGCCAATCGAGGATCTTGAACGGGTTGCCGCGCGAATCGCCGAGCTGGCTGGAACCGAATCTGTGAAGGGGAGAGCCGGTGAGATCGCACGAGAGGCCCTCGCCTCCGCGGCGACACCGCAGTACCGAACCACCTCAATCGCTGAACCGAGCGCACGATGAGCCGTCGCCAGGGGCCGGATGAGGAGGTGGTGCAGGAGCGCCTGCCGCTCGTTGCGCTCGTTGGGCGACCGAATGTTGGGAAGAGCACACTCTTTAATCGTTTCGTTGGCGAGCGACGAGCAGTTGTTGAAGATCGTGCTGGGACAACACGGGACCGCTTGATCTCTATTGCGGAGTGGAACGGATTCAAGTTTCGCCTGGTAGACACTGGAGGGATGCAGCCGGCGCAGGGGGACGTGATTGACGTCGCCGTACAGGACCAGGCGCGAATTGCCGTGACAAATGCGGACCTCATCATCCTAGTTGTGGATGCGGCGACCGGTCCAAATCCTGGCGATGCAGAGGTGGCACAACTGCTGCGCAAGAGTGGCAAGCCAATCCTGCTCGCGGCGAACAAGGCTGACAACATTGAGCGTGAGCGCGCAGCACATGAGTTTGCCGCACTCGGCTTTGACGCCATCTATCCGGTAAGTGCGCAACACGGGATCGGCTCAGGTGATCTTCTTGACGTGCTTATTGAAAGCCTGCGCGGACTCCCGCCCGAGAGCGGCCTACCTACTCGTGAGGGCGAAGTAACGGTCGCCATCGTAGGGCGCCCGAACGTTGGGAAGTCGAGCCTGCTGAATCAGCTCCTCGGTGAAGAGCGCACCGTTGTGAGCAACGTGCCAGGAACGACGAGAGACGCCATCGACGACCACATTGATCACGCTGGTCGTTACATCACGCTCGTGGATACCGCGGGAATCAAGAAGCGGGGGAGGATCGCATCAGGCCCCGTTGCGGAAAAGTATGCAACCGTTCGCTCTGTTGCGGCGCTAGATCGCGCCGATGTTGCGCTGCTTCTGATTGATGCGTCAACGGGCCTGCAGGCGCAAGATCTTCACGTAGCAGGCTCTGTGATTGAAGCGGGGAAGGGTCTCGTCATCGTGATGAACAAGTGGGACCTTGTTGAGAAGGACGGCTTCACGTTTGACACGGCGATGGGACTGCTCCGTCGCCAGGCCCCATTCCTTGATTTTGCACCGATCCTCTCCATCTCTGCGCTGACGGGCTTGCGCGCGACGAAGGTGCTAGACGCAGCGATCGCTGCGGCGGATGCGCGTCAGTTGCGAATTCCTACTGGCGCACTGAACCGCCTGGTGGCAGAGGCGGTTGCCCGTCAGGAGCCTGCGCATAGCGGCAGTAAGCGTCCGAAGATCCTGTATGCGGCACAGGCGGCGACACCGCCACCTACCTTCGTCCTCTTCGCACGAAATGCGGCGCAGGTCCATTTTAGTTGGCAGCGCTTCCTTGAAAATCAGATCCGCGACCAGTATCCGTTGACCGGTACCCCGATCCGTATTGTGGTGCGAGAGCGGGCGGCGGAGGAGGGGCGTGAGCGTGGACGTGCAGGTGGTCGGACAGGGAGTCGGAGTCGATGATTCGAATCCTTGGTGCCGGCGCATGGGGGACCGCCCTCGCAGCGCTCTGGGCGCATCCGCGCACCGGAGTGGACGCTCCAACGATTGAGTTGATCGCCCACACAGCCGCTGAGGCATCCGCGATCAGCGCAGCGCGCATGAATGCACGACGGCTGCCTGGAGTCACGCTGCCAGAGAGCATTCGGATTCGATCCGTGGATGACGAGCTCTCGGGACTGAGCGCAGGGGATCTTCTCGTGGTCGCGATCCCTTCCGATGCCATTCGAGGGGCACTAGCTCAGGTGGCCGTTGGAGGCGCGAACGTGGTGATGGCGTCGAAGGGCCTCAGCCGGGAGGGCGAACGTGTCTCCGAGATTGCGGTTGCTGCAGGTGTGAGCCCGTCAACACTCTTCACCCTCTCAGGACCAAACCTTGCTCGTGAGATCGCAGCTGGCAAGCCAGCGGCTGCGGTCCTCGCCAGTCAAGGCGCGCCCCGTGAAGATGTCCTCGCCGCGCTAGCACGCCCGACCTTCAGGATTTACACGAGTGATGATCCGATCGGCGTAGAGGTGGCGGGCGCGCTGAAGAATGTCCTTGCGATCGCCGTGAGCGGCGTACGTTCGCTTGGATACGGCGAGAATGCGGCGGCAGCGCTCCTCTCCCGCGGCGTGGCGGAGATGGCGCGTCTTGCTGAGGCGTGTGGCGGGCGCGCTGAGAGTGCCTTCGGACTTGCAGGGGTTGGCGATCTTGTCCTCACCGCATCCAACACTGGATCAAGGAACGCACGGCTGGGCGAACTGCTCGCCACAGGAGCGTCGGTCAGCGTTGCGGTTAAGACGATCGGTGCC
>CAIZYO010000058.1 GCA_903937225.1 uncultured Chloroflexota bacterium
CAGACGAGTCGTGCATCCGTCTGTCCGATCAGCTCCAACGTGGTGGATGGATCAAGGTCGGCGCTCAACGGGATGGTGCGTGAGCCTGGTGACGCGTGGCAGAAGGTGACGCTGATCTCGCCGTAGCGAAGGCGACGCTCTGTTGGGAGTGAACGGAGCCACTCAATGCGATCGTCGTCAAGTTCGTCCGAGGCCCACTCCACCGCCGCCTTCAGTCCGGGCGGGAGTCCGCCAGCGAGGCTCGGGAAGCTTGCGGCGTAGTCGAGATCGGCAACGGCAATGTCGCCCGTCCCCGCGGTGACGAGTGCGCCGTTCGACTGCAGTTTACGAATCAGGTCGATCGTTTCGGTTGGCTGAGGGCCAAAGAGCGCGTGATCGCCGAGGATCGCGACCTGATCTGGCTTGAGGGCTCCGAGTTTCGCCACGATCGCTTCGAGTGCGGCAAGGTTGCCGTGAACATCTGAGATGACGACGACGCGCTTCATTGGTGCTCCTTCGTTATGCCGAGGTTGACCCAGGTGGGTTCGGGAGTGCGCTCTCTGATGGAATGACAAAGGTGATCGTTGCGGTGCAGGCGGCCTCGCCGTTCACGGAGGCGGTGCCGATCGCGCTCCCCATGCGTGAGCCGAGCTTCTGCATCTGGATCTCAAGGCGCAGCGTTTCGCCAGGGGTGACCATGCGCGTGAAGCGGCAGGACTCAATCTTTGCGAACACGCCGAGGCGGCTCCCCATCCCTTCGGTGCGCGCCACGTAGACGGCCATCGCCTGCGCGAGTGCCTCCACCTGGAGTACGCCCGGCATGATCGGGCCGATCGGTGCGGGGAAGTGGCCGGGCACCCAGAAGGCATCGGCGCGCACGTCGAGCTCCGCCACCAGCGTCTGCGCGGCGCGATCTTCAGCAACGACGCGGCTCAGCAAGAGGAACGGCGCACGGTGCGGGATCAGCGCCTCAATCTGCTGCTGGTTTAGGAGAACATCACTCATCGTCGCTCCACTCTACTTAGCCACTGATCGTGCGGCCACAGGTTCGCCAGGTCGGCGAGGGATTGCGGCGAGGATGGCGGCGGTCCCCACATCATCGAGCATGCTTGTGGTGACGGCGCCACTCAAGAATGCGGGGCTCTCAAGGAGGCCGAGGAAGAAGTCGCGCGTGGTCGCCACGCCATCAATCTCCAACTCGTGCAGCGCGGCGCGAGAGCGCGCGATCGCCTCTGCGCGTGTGGCGCCCCAGACGATCAGTTTGCCGAGAAGGCTGTCGTAGTACGGCGGAACTTCGTAGCCCGCATAGAGGTGCGAATCGAATCGCACCCATGGGCCGCTCGGTGAGCGATAGGCGCTGATCTCACCCGCCTGCGGCTGAAAGTTCTGCGCCGGATCTTCCGCCGTGATGCGGAACTCAATGGCGTGACCGCGCGCCTGAATCTCTGACTGCTTCATTGGCATCTTGGCGCCGCCCGCAAGTGCGATCTGCAGCGCCACAAGGTCAACGCCCGTCACAACTTCCGTGACCGGATGCTCCACCTGGATGCGGCAGTTGATCTCAATGAAGTACGGCTTCCCGTCGGGGCCAACGAGGAACTCCAACGTCCCCACGTTCTGGTAACCCGCGGCGCCGATCGCCTTCGCCGCGCGCGCCAGG
>CAIZYO010000059.1 GCA_903937225.1 uncultured Chloroflexota bacterium
GAACGCGGCATCAAGTGCCGCAACCTGCGCTGCATTGCGTGGGAAGCCATCAAGGATCACGCGTGTCGCTGCGTCAGCGCGTGCAAGCCGAGCACTGATCATGCCAACAGTGATTTCGTCGGGTACAAGCTTCCCCGCATCAATGTATGACGCTGCGCTTCGACCAAGTTCGCTGCCTGCCGCAATCTCTGCACGGAAGAGGTCGCCCGTGGCCACATGTGCGGCGCCAGTGGCGGTGGCCAGTGCCTCCGCCTGCGTCCCCTTCCCTGCGCCTGGGGCGCCGAGAAGGATCAAGATCACTTGATAAAGCCCTCGTAGTTTCGCATCAGCATCTGTGCTTCAAGTTGCTTCATAGTCTCAACCACCACGCTCACCGCGATCAGCAGTCCGGTGCCGCCAAGGCTCACACCGAGTCCGCCAAGATCACCAAAGAAGGCCCCAAGGGCATACGGCGAAACCGCGATGATCCCAAGGAACATTGAGCCGAGCAGCGTGATTCGAGTCACGACTTTGCTCAGATACTCTTCGGTTGGCTTTCCTGGACGGATGCCAGGGACAAAGCCGCCGTTCTTTCGTAGCTGGTCGGCGGTTTCGTCGGGCTTGAACGTGAATGCGGTGTAGAAATAGGTAAAGGCAACGGTGAGTAGGAAGTAAAACGGAAGATAGACAATCTCATTCTGTGGGCCGAGCGTGTTCACGATCCATGTTGCGCCGGCGGCGACCCACTCAACTTCGGAGGCGGTGAAGTAGCCAGCGATCTGCGCTGGGAAGAGCAAGATGCTCATTGAGAAGATGATCGGGATCACGCCTGCCTGATTCACCTTGAGTGGTAGGAAGGTGCGCCCACCCTGGTAGACGCGATTGCCGCGGACGCGGCTTGCGTACTCCACTGGGATGCGGCGCTGGCCTTCGGTGATCAGGATGATCGCCGCGACGGCGGCCGCGCCGACGCCAACGAAGGCGACAAGGACGGCGATATCTGGCGCGGCGAAGAACTCTTGAATGGCGCCTGGGACGCGGCCAATGATCCCAGCAAAGATAATGAAGCTGATTCCGTTGCCAATGCCGCGCTCCGTGACGAGCTCGCCCACCCACATGAGGAGGAGTGAACCGGTGGTGAGGATTACGATCTGGACCAGGGTCTCTGGGCTGGCAAGGTCGAATGTCGTGGTCAGCACCTGCTGGCTATTGAGAAGCGCAAGGAAGGCGTAGCTCTGAAGCAGCGCCAGTGGGACCGTCAGGTAGCGGGTGTACTGATTGATCTTGTTTCGGCCGTACTCGCCCTCTCGGCTGAGCTCAATAAGTCGTGGCACCACGCCGCTCATGAGCTGCATGATGATCGAGGCGTTGATGTACGGGTTCAAACCGAGGCCTACCACGCTGAATCGCGCCAAGCCTCCGCCTGAGAAGAGATCAAGCAAACCGAAGAGGGCGTTGTCGTCAAAGAAGTTGGCTAGTGCCGCGGGATCAGCACCAGGAACTGGCACGTGGCTGAGCAGTCGGAAGATGATAAGCATGGCGCCCACGAAGAGCACCTTGCGTCGGATCTCTGGCGAGCGCACCGCGTTGAGCAGGGTCTCAATCATTGATCGGCTCCTCTCTCGCTCTCTCTACCGCGTCGTCAGCTGTGATCAGGCTTCGGGCGAGGTCTCACTCGCTTCACCCTTTGGCGCAGTTCGTGACGTGGACTTTGCGCCCTTTGGGGTCACCCCAACCGGTGCAGCGCTCTCGGCGGTTGCCAACTGCAGCACCTGGGTGCTGCCGCCAGCCGCCTTGATTTTGGTGAGCGCGCTCTCCGTGAATGAATCAGCAAGGACAAAGAGCTTCGCGGTCAGGTTGCCGCCACCGAGCACCTTGAGCGGCTTGCCGCGGCTCTTCATGAGGCCGGCTGCTTCAAGAATGTCGACGTTGATGGTAAGCGGCGACTCGCCCTTCAGGCGGCCAGCGTCAATCCAGTTCTGGATGCGGCCCACATTGACCACCGCCGACTCCACGCGGAGCACGTTGCGGAAGCCACGAAGCTTTGGGATGCGGATATGAATCGGCGTCTGTCCACCTTCGAACCAGGCTGGGATGCTGCCGCCGCTGCGCGAGGTCTGACC
>CAIZYO010000060.1 GCA_903937225.1 uncultured Chloroflexota bacterium
ACGAGGTGACGCAGGATGGCATCGCGGCGGTACTTCCCCGCTTTGCGCACACGCAAGATTGTTGCCCCGTAGTCAACCGGTGCGCCGAGGCCGTAGATGCAACTTACGGAGGCCACAATGATCGTGTCGCGCCGCTCAAAGAGCGCCTTCGTTGCCGCATGACGCAACTGGTCAATCTCATCATTGCGACTCGAATCCTTCTCAATGTACGTATCGGATCGTGGCAGATATGCCTCTGGCTGGTAGTAGTCAAAGTAGGAGACGAAATACTCCACGGCGTTCTCTGGGAAGAACTCCTTGATCTCGGAATAGAGCTGTGCCGCAAGTGTCTTGTTGTGCGCAAGAATCAGCGTTGGCCGCTGCACCTGCTGGATCACGTTCGCAATCGTGAAGGTTTTCCCAGTCCCAGTTGCCCCGAGGAGCACCTGATGATGGAGCCCAGCACGGAGGCCCTCAACAAGGCCCTCGATCGCTTTCGGTTGGTCTCCGGTTGGCTGAAAGTCTGAGCGCAGCGCGAATGCCGCACCGAGTGCGGGGGTGTGATCAGTCGGTTGGATTGGGGTCCCTTTCACCTGTGGAGCATAGAAGGCGGAGTGCATCCGCCGCCGCAGCGGCACCCTCTGCGACGCTGTGCCGAGCGTCGATCGGGAGCGCCCCCGCTGCGCGCAGCCGACTGCTGAGACCCGCTTGCGCCCCCTCACGGCGCGCGAAGTCTTCCGCGCTCACCCCTCGCTCCAGCAGTCTCGCCTGACGTATCTCACGCGGCGCGTCAATGAGGAGGAGGCCATCCAGTGTTTCAGCGAGACCAGAGTCGAGCAGCGCAATCGCTTCAACAAGAAGCAGTGCCGCGCCACCCGCCTCCCCCACTGCACGTGCCGCGCTGATCGCCTCTCGAGCGATGGGCCACTGCAGCTGCTCGAGCGCCGCGAGAGTCTCTGGTCGCTCAAACGCAGCGGATGAGAGTCGAACGCTGTCCAGACTCCCGTCTTCACGTTGTGCCTCTGGGACGATCGCACCGATCGCGCGTTGCAGGGGGAGCGATGTGCGTCGGGCTTCTCGTAACACCGCGTCCGCATCAATGGAGTGCACGGATCCGCCGAGATCCCGTGCGAGCGCACGGTCCTCTGTCAGTGCCTTAACGACGGAACTCTTCCCCGCACCGATCGGACCGGAGACGCCGATCACCTTCATGCCATCACCTCACCCTCCAACGCGAGCCACGCCTCTTCGGCCGCGGTGAGTGCTGCTGAGACATCAGCGAGTTCGCTCGTCACACGCGCGAGCTCAGTGTATGAAGCGATCACTTTTGGATCAAGGAGCGAAAGCTCCAACTGTGACTTCCGCAACCCGAGACGCTCAAGATCTGCATCAACCGCGGCGCGGCGGCGGCGCGCCTGCTCCTTGCTGAGCGCTGGCCCCTTCTTCCCTTTCGCTGGTGCGGGTGTGGCGGAACGCGACGGAGCGCTCCCAGTTGAGCGGGGTGCAGGTGCGCGCTTTGCGGCGTCAAGCACGCCTGCGTTGGCAACCGTCCACCCCGCAGCAACAGCGCTCCGCCATGCACGCCATCCACCATCAAATCGCACGATCGCTCCTTCGCTTACCACCCAGAGCTGCGTGCAGATGCGTTCGAGCAGGCGACGATCGTGACTGACCAAGAGGACCGTTCGCTCCCCGTCAAGGAGGAATCGTTCAAGCGACTCACAGGCGTCCACGTCCAAGTGGTTTGTTGGCTCGTCCAGGAGAAGGAGGTTTGATGGAAGAAGTCCGAGGATGGCCAGTTCGAGTCGACTCCGCTCGCCACCCGAGAGCACGGCCACCTCTTTATCCACCTCGTCGCCGCGGAAGAGGAAGCGAGCGAGGTGCCCGCGTGCAACCGATGCTTCAACGGGGACCGCGGTGCGAAGCGCTTCGATCACGGTGGCGCCGTGGAGACCAGCGGCGCGTACCTGCGCGAGATACGCAGGGATCACACCTTGCGCGACCTGAATCTCGCCGCTGAGTGGGGCAAGGATCCCAGCGATGCTCTTCAGAAGCGTGGTCTTCCCCGCACCATTTGGACCGACGATGCCGACTCTCTCGCCACGTCGGAGAGCAACGCTCTCCGCACGGGCGATGACGCGTCGCACCGGCTCGCGATATCCAACCTCTGCCTCCACTAAGCGTACGGGCTCTGCAGGGCCTCGACCCGCACCTGCGGCAGAGATGGCGAGCGTCGCCCGGCGCTTCGGTGCAACCACTGGCTCAATCGCCGCCAACCGCCGCTCATGCTCGTGCATCTTGCTGTACTTCCGATGGCTTCGATACGTCTGGATCAACTCGCGCTCTCGTGCGATC
>CAIZYO010000061.1 GCA_903937225.1 uncultured Chloroflexota bacterium
TCCCAAGTGCCTGTTCAAGTCCGCGTTGGACCGCCGCAAGCTCGCCACTTGATGCAGTTCCATGCGTTTTCTTCGTGGTGATTGTACCGCGCCCCGCTTCTCGGATGGTTGAAGCGGCCGCCTCAGCGCCTCGCACCGTCACGCCATCGCGCACAAAACTACGTGCGAGCCACGCCTGCTCACTTTCAGGGAGGCCAACGAGCGCTCGGGCGTGCCCTTCACTCAGTCGACCTGCGGTGACCTCTTCCTGGACGTCAGCGGTGAGGTCAAGGAGGCGCATGGTGTTCGCAACGGTGGCCCGCGCCTTCCCCGCAACGGTGGCGATCTGCTCTTGCGTCATGCCGAATTCATCCGCAAGACGGCGGTATGCCTGTGCGGTTTCGATTGGGGAGAGATCGCTGCGCTGAACATTCTCAATCAGCGCGAGTTCAAGGCGCGATTGGTTGTCCACCGTGCGCACAACTGCAGGGATTGTGGTGCGTCCGGCGATCTTCGATGCTCGAAGGCGACGCTCGCCCGCGATCAACGTGAAGCCGTTTGCCCCTTCCTCGACGAGGATCGGCTGGATGACGCCGTGCTCCCGGATACTCTCGGCGAGCTGTTCAAGCTCCGTCTGATTAAAGGTGCTTCGTGGCTGATAGGTGTTTGCCTTGATCTTGCTGATCGGGATCTCGAGCGCACCCGCACGGACGGCACCTGCGGCACTCGCCGCCTCTGGAATGAGCGCCCCGAGGCCTCGCCCGAGTCCGCTTGCCTTCTTCACCACGATCAAACCCCCCTATTCCTCACGCCGCACTCCCAAAGACGCGGGATGCGAACTCACTTGCCGCCTGAGCATACGACTCTGCGCCGGAACTCCCTGGTGCGTAACTGCGAATTGAGATTCCATGGCTCGGTGCCTCGGCGAGGCGCACCGAGCGCGGCACTCGAGCACGGTAGACGAGCTCGCCAAAGTGACTCTCCACCTCCCGCACCACATCTCCGCCGAGCTTGGTGCGTGGGTCAAGCATGGTGAGCAGGAAGCCGTTGACCTCTAGATCTGGATTGAGGCGGTCGCGGACAAGGCGGATCGTTGCCATCAACTGGGAGAGGCCTTCGAGCGCGTAGTACTCGCACTGCACGGGGACGAGCACCGAATCCGCCACCGCAAAGGCGCTGATTGTTACTAAACCGAGGGAGGGAGGGGTGTCCACGAGCACAACCTCCGCCTCACCAGCCAGCCGCAGGCCCGCAGCAAGCTGGCGCTCGCCGCTCTCATCTCCTGCCGCGAGCTCAACGTCAATCCCCGCGAGATCGGCGGAGCCTGGGATAAGGCTTAGGTTTGGGATGGAGGTCGGCTGGGCCAGTTCGTGAGCTGGACGCCGTCCAACGAGGAGGTCGTAGGCGGTTGGGGCACCTTGGGGTGTAACAAAGCCGAGGCCACTCGTGAGGTTGCGCTGGGGGTCAAGGTCGACAACCAGGACTTTGTGCCCTGCGTGGGCGAGCTCCGCGGCAAGATTGAGCACGGTGGTGGTCTTCCCCACGCCGCCCTTCTGGTTGGCACAGACAATGACCTGCGCACGGCCGAGGTTCCTTGGTTCTGCGACCTCTCCCACAGGTTGAGTGTAGCAGGAGGGGCTCACTCAGCCCAGCGGCGCGTTTCACGTGGAACAGGAGTATCCTCACTCCATGGTGAACCGCAGCACGCTCCTCCTATTCGTGCTCATCGTGAGTGCGCTGGTCCAGGCACGCCTCTTCCCAGAGATGGGCCTTGACCGATGGATCAGCCTGCCGCTCCTCCTCACGCTCTTGTACAGCACGCCGAGGCGTCGCCCGGTCCTCCTCGCCGCAGGACTGATCGGGGGGCTCTTGATCGACACCCTCCTCTGGCGCCCCCTCGGCCTCACCTCCGCAGCGCTCGTCACCGCCACACTCGTCGCTGCCAGCGTCCGTGGGAGTGCCGCCCCTGGATGGGTGAGGCGAAGTGCCGCAGGACTCGCGGGA